>NZ_JBFUGK010000025.1:0-78778 GCF_056402935.1 Polaromonas sp. P3_B1 | reverse complement strand
CCACGTGTCCTCGTCGCGCGCGGTGGCCTGCAGCGCCGCCGACGTGTTCATCACCTCAGGCGCGCAGCACGCTTTCGCCCTTCTGGCCGACGTGCTGGTCACGCCGCAGGCCACGGTGGTGGCCGTCGAAGACCCGGGTTATGCGCCTTTGCACGCGGCCCTGGACTTTCGTGGCGCGCAGCTGCATCGCGTGCCGCTGGACAAGGAAGGCCTGCGCGTCGACCGCCTGCCGCCGCAGGCCAAGGTCATCTGCGTGACGCCCTCGCACCAGTTTCCGGTCGGCACCGCGATGTCCCTGAACCGCCGCGCGCAGCTGCTGGAATTCGCGCGGCAACACCAGGCCGTGGTCATTGAAGACGACTACGACGGGGAGTTTCGTTTCGGCGGGCGCGCGCTTGATGCGCTTCAKTCCCTGGACGACAGCGGCCTGGTGTTTTATGTCGGCACCTTCTCGAAGGTGATGTTCCCTGCCCTGCGCACCGGCTTTGTGGTGGCGCCGGCCTGGGCGCGGGAGCGGCTCGCCTCGGTGCTGCAGGCCACCCATGGTGCACCGCCTTTGCTCACTCAATTGGCCCTGGCCGCCTTTGTTCGTGAGGGGCATCTGGCACGGCACGTGCGGCGCGTGCGCCGCATTTACGCGGGTCGCCGCGACGCCCTCCTGCAGGCGATCGAGCAGCATGCGGAGGGCCTCCTGATACCGCTGCCGTCCGAGGCCGGGCTGCACGTGAGCGCCATGCTGGCGCCTCAGTTCGAAGCCTACGCCGTGGCGCGAGCAGCCACCGAAGCGGGGATAGCGGTGGAAGCGCTGGACCGGTCCGGCCAGCGGCGACTGCGCTACAACGGCCTGACCTTTGGGCTGGGCTTGATCAGGGATGACGAAGTGGCCGCCGGGGTACGGGCCCTGGTGAAGCTATTGGGCTAAATCCTCCCTGCCCTGCGGCCCGTCAGGCGTAGGCCCGACATCACAAGCACCAAGGTCTGCCGGCAGGCTCTTCTGCTGACCAAGTGGACCCGACGATTGGGGCCATTTCCAACACTGTCTTCATCTGGGCTTGTAAGCGGACAGTAATTCTTTGTGATCTATTTCACGGAATAAATAAGAATAAGTAGCTACTTATTCTGGGTGGAAACAAATTCCACTACAGTGTTTGAAACACATTTTTACAAGTATGGCGACTCTCAGCGAATCACCCACACATCCAGCTTTCCTGTCCAGGGTGGTCGGTGTTGAGGGCTTATCTGCGGCGGAAGTGAATTTGCTGCGGACCATCCTGAAACTCAGTACGAAACTGGTGGTCGACTGGACGCTGAACGAACAAGGTCCGTGCGACGTTCTGTTGACTGCGAACGCCAGCAAGCCCGACGGCATTCAGGAAGGCCTCCAGGCCCGAATCGTTGTGCCTGTCGTGCGACGCGGGGATAGCACAGGCGGAGAGTTTCTCGAGCGGCCTTTCAGGGCCGAGGATTTCGTCGCCCTGCTGGGCCGCCTTGCGCCGGCATTGAGTGTGGGAGCACCTGCGGCACGTCCGATCGAAGCGGCCCCGGTCCCGGCCCCGGCTGACAGGCGCGGCCGTTTGAAACGCTGGCCGCCTTCCCAACTGATGGGATCCAGCCGCGAACGCCTTCAGCTGGCGACCCTGCTGTCGCGGCGCTCACGATCAGCCAGTGAGCTGAGCGCGGTGGCCGGTTATCCCGAATCGCAGTGCAGCGCCTTCATGCTGGAACTGGAAAAGCACGACTTGCTGAACTGGGAAATGTCCGGCCGGCCGGAACACGTCCAGCAGCCGGCCCCTACCCTGCCCGCTTCCACCAATGCCGGCGAGCGCCCCAGCGCACCTGGTTTGCTGGGCAGCATCCGCCGCCGGTTGGGTCTGAGCTGGAACAGCCGGAGCGCCGGATGAGGGAATACAAGATTGTTTTTACCGGCACCATGGGTGCGGGCAAGACCACGGCGATCGCGGCGATCAGCGAAACGCCCCCCGTGGTCACCGACGTGGCCAACAACGATGCGTCGCTCGCCAAGGCAAGAACGACGGTCGGGCTGGATTTCGGGCAACTGACGCTGGACACCGGAGACCGGCTGCGCCTGTTCGGAACGCCGGGCCAGGCGCGCTTTGATTTCATGTGGCGCATCCTGGCGCAGAACGCGCTGGGCATCATCATTCTGGTGGACAACTCCCGGCCCGATCCCCTGGCCGACCTGGATGCCTACCTCCAGGGATTTTCCGAGGTGCTGGCGCATACCCCCTGCACCGTCGGCGTCGGTCGAATGGATGCGCACACGCAGCCCGGCCTGGATGCCTATTCGGACCGGTTGGAACAGCACGGCCTGGTGCTGCCGGTCCTGGCCGTGGACGTGCGCCGGCGCGAAGACGTGGCACTGCTGATCGACACCTTGCTGTCGCAGATGGAGTCTTTCATGACAGGGAGCGAAACAACATGACGATGGTTAACGAAGCGGTGCGCAAGGCGGCCCAGGACGAGGCGCGCAGGATGCTTGAAGAAGTCAGCGGCGTCATGGCCGTGGTGGTCGCCACGACCGACGGCTTTGACATCGCCAGTGCCGTCACACGCGATATCGACCCGGTCCGGGTGGCCGCGTTGGCGAGTTCGATCTCCGCCATCGGGGCCGTGGTGTCACAGGAAGCCCAGCTGGGCCGTAGCCGCAGTGTCACCATCAACACGGACGCGGGCTTTGCCTTCCTGAGCGCGATCAACCGCACGGACGTCAACCTCGTGGTGAACGTGATCGCGAATGAACACGCCATCCTTGGGCAGGTGGCCTACCGTTCGAACGCGTGCGTCAAGGCACTGGAGGCGGTTTGAACACGCAGCACGTGTCCGCCGAACTGGCCAACATGGCCTTGACGCCGGGCGTGGGCGCCTGCGCGCTGGTGGATCCGGTCACGGGCATGGTTTACCTGTCCGCCGGCGACCACCCCAGCATTGATTCGATCGCAGAGGCGGCCAGCGACTACTGGCGCCTGTACGCACGCGGCGGCACGGCGTTCGCCGACCTGGGGCCGTTGCAGGCCATCTCCATGATCCATCGCGACGGCGTATTGAGCCTGATGCCGTGCACCGAGGGCATTGTGATGGCCACGTTGTCGGGACGCATGGCGCTGGACATGGGTGCCTGGTTCCAGAAGGTCGCCCGCCTGGGCCAGCTGATACGGCAGGGATGATTTTATGGATACGGGGAAGGTGGCGCGCATGCCTTCCCCGTATCCCCTCAAGAGCATGCGCGCTAGGACTTCAAAAAATGGCCACCATCAAACAATCTCTCGATGAACTTCTCACCCTGGACGGTGCGCTCTGCGCCGCCGTCGTCGACTCCTCCAGCGGCATGATGCTGGGTTCCGCCGGCACCGGTGTGGACCTCGAAGTGGCTGCCGCCGGCAACACCGAAGTCATGCGCGCCAAACTCAAGACCATGCGCTCGCTGGGCCTGAACGACGTGATCGAAGACATCCTCATCACGCTGGGCAAGCAATACCACCTGATTCGCCCGCTGTCGCGCAAGGAAGGCGTGTTCATCTACTTCGTGCTGGACAAGGCCAAATCCAACCTGGCCATCGCCCGGCGCAAGATGCAGGACATCGAGAAGGACCTGAGTTTTTAAGCCCCGGGGCTTCGGGTCTTCGGGGCCAGGACCCGTTACGCCGCAGCCATTTGAATCACCGGCCGGTTGATGCTCAAGCGCGGGCACCCGGCGGCCCATCAGGCACAAGCCCCACATAACGCCCGCTCGGCCGGATCACCTGGGCCACACCCAGTTGCTCCAGGCTGTGCGCCAGCAGGCCCACGCTGCGCGCGGTGGCGAACAAGGCAAAGGCCGCGTCGGCCGGTAACTTGTGGTGCGCGACCAGCGCGGCCAGCGCCACGTCAATATTGGGGCTATGACGCGAATACCAACGGCGGCTTTCTCGCGCCGGCCGGCACACCGCAGGCCGTCATCACCCGCCTCAATGCCGAGATCAACGCGGCGCTCAGGCTGTCCGATGTCAAAGCCAAGCTCGAGGCCGCCGGCATAGAAATCCAGGGCGGCACGCCCCAGGAATATGCCGCATTGATCAAGTCCGACCTCGCCAAATGGGCCAAGGTCGTCAAGGCCGCGAACATCCAGGCGGATTGAGCCCGGCCCGCTGAATTTCTCCCTGTTGTCTCTCCTGTCACTTTGGTGGTGACAGCTTCATCCCGCATGAGAACTGCGGGATTTTTTTGCCTGCCCTTGTCCCGGGCATGGCTCAAGCTGTCAAGGCAGAGGCCGGGCGGCCGGCCCGCCCGTGCTTCAGCTTGCCGTGTTGATCAGAGCGCCGGCTTGGCCGCGCGGCTCTTTTCGCTTTCCAGCGCCTTGGTCCGCTGCTCATCCAGCACCTTGTACCAGTCGGCAAACGCGCTGACATCCATGGCAAAGGACGAGAACTTGTCGGCCAGGCCGTCCTGCTTGCCGGAGCGGGACGACACGCTGTAAATCGTGGCGCAGGCGTTGGTGGGTGCCACGGGGTAATACAGATAGCCCGTCACGACGCCCCCAATGAAATAGTCCTTGAGCGAATCGAAGCAATTGCCGTTCTTGGGCTTGTCATAGACGGTGACCCATTCGATTTCCTTGCCCCCCTTGTCATACATCCAGTGCTGGCTATAGCCCTCGGGGCGCAGGCTGGCCGGATTGACCTTGCCGTATTTGGCCGATGCATCCGCGATGGCCTTTAATGCGGGCCGGTCCCCTGCCGGGTATTCCGTCTTGGCAATGGCCCACACCTTGTTGGTCAAAGGCGAAATGCTGAAGTTCAGGTTCTTGGCTTCGTTGTTGAATTTGGGGACGTAGCTGTAGTTGTCGAAGGTACCGGTTCTGCCGTCTATGGTCAGCTTCAGCGCAGTTTTTGTGCTGCTCACATAAACCTTGTTTTTCAGATCGGTGTTTGCAATATTCAGGGCCTCCTGCACATCCATGCCGAGGCGAATGCCTCCCACATCAGGCGCTGCTGCGTAGGCCGCTCCCACCATGCTGGTGCCAATAGCCCATGCCAAGGCCCATTGGCCTGCGACTTTTATGCTCATGTTTCCTCCCTTGGGTTCTCGATAAAAAAACAGGCCCTGGACAGACATTCCCTTTGGCCTGTGTTGCGACGGCGCGTCCCTGCCGCGCCGCGGGCCATCTTAGCGAGCGCCCCTCAGCGGGCTGGAGAGGCACGCACATGAATTGCAACGAAGCGTTTCCGGGGCGAGATTTATTCCTGGAGAACGTGAAATAGTTGGCAGGGCCACGCGCGCTCGCAGGCGAACTGCGTGATCGCTGTGGTGTGCCGATGAAGGTCAAGCGGGCTTTGCCTGCGGATGCAGGCCCGCCATCACGGCGCCGCCGCAAAAATTTTTCACCCCCACCTCACGAAATTAATCCGGCGGTGCTCGCGTGGGCTGCTCAGGGGTTGGGGACGGCGGGAGGGTCTGCGGGAGTCTGCAGGATACGCTGGATGGTGCTTAACAGCTCCATGCTGGAGGTAGGGGCCTTGAGCAGGACAGCCTCGGCCCGCTTGTCTTCCGTCAGGCCCGTGTCGCTGGGCGAAAACACGATCACCGGCGGCCGCGGATCGAGCGCATCAATATCCTCGACCAGGTCCCAGTTTGACTCCTTGCCCGGCCCCAGGTCCAGCAGTACCAGATCAAAGGGCTGCGCCTGCAGCAGGGCACGCGCTTCATCCAGCGTGGTGGCGGATCTGAAATTGGCAAAATCCTGAGCCACCGCGGCGACAAGGCTCTGGGTATCGAGATCGTCTTGCACATGCAGTATGCGCGGCTTGCCCGCCTGCATGCCGGTGACGGCCCGGCGTACGCTGTGGATCAGCAGTTCTTCGTCAATCGGCTTTTGCAGCCAATCCGAAACCGTGAGGGGTTTGTGGTTGAACTGCAGTTGCCCTTCCTCTGCCAGGGCCGAGATCACCACCACCGGCAGCTTGCGGGTGCTTTCGTCGTCGCGCAGCGCGCTGATGAAGGCAATGCCGTTCTGGCCGGGAAGCTTCAGGTCCACGGTCACGGCATCGTAATGGCTCCCCGCGAGGCAGGCCCGAGCCTGTTCGGCGCTATAGGCCATCTCGGTTTCAAATCCCGCCTTGTCCAGCATCATGCTGATCAGCCTGGCCACGTCGGGGTCATCCTCGCAAATCAGGATGCGCAGCTGAAAGACGTCAGCCTTGGCCCGGAACGGCTGCGCCAAAGGCACCGGAGTCCGCCACTCAGGCAACTCGAAGAAGAAAGTGGTGCCCGTGCCCACCACGCTGGTAAAGCCTATGCTGCCGCCCATCTTCTCGATGAGCGCCTTGGAAATGTTGAGCCCGAGACCGGTCCCGCCTTTTTGCCGGGTGTCGGAGGAATCCGCCTGCGAAAATTTCTGGAAGATACGGCCGCGAAACTCTTCCGGAATGCCCGGGCCGCAATCCACCACTTCGATCCGCACACTCTGGGCCGTGCGCGACACCCGCACCTCCACCACTCCGCCCGGTGGCGTGAACTTCACCGCATTGGACAGCAGGTTGGTCAGCACCTGGCTCATGCGGTCCCCATCAATGCGCACCTGCAGCGGCACATCGGGCGCCCGCAGCCGCAAGGTCGCGCTGTATTGGCCCGCGAAACCCTCGTTGGCCGCCAGCACCTGCTGGACCAGCGGCTTGATATCCATGACCTGCAAGTCCAGGCGCATCTTGCCGGACTCGATCTTCTCGCTGTCCAGCATGTCGTTGATCAAGCGGATCAGGCGCTCACAGTTGCTTTTGGCGATGCCCACGAGGTTCTTCACGGGCTCCGGCAACTCACCGCCAACGCCGCCAAAAATCAGCCCGAGCGAGCCGCGGATGGAGGTCAGCGGGGTTCTTAATTCATGCGAGACGGTCGAAATGAATTCGTTCTTCATGTTTTCGATCTTCTTGCGTTCTGTCAGGTCGTAGGCAACGCAAAGAAAACCGGTGGCCGCAAGCTGCTCATCCCTCAGCGCGGTGACCGACACCATGACGGGCAAACGGGTGCCGTCCTTGCGGATATAAGTCCACTCCCGCTCGTCCGCCGAGCCGCCGCGCGCCCTGGCAACGAGCGTTTCGAAACCGGCCTTGACCGGTTTCCCCAGCTCAACGCTCAATTGCTGCGCGCGCTCCGCCATTTCGGTTTCGTCGTGCAGCACGCCGGGTGTAAGCCGGGTGCAGACCTCGCCGGCCGAATAACCCAGCATGCGATGCGCGCCCTGGTTGAACAGGCGGATCATTCCGTTGACGTCTGTCGAAATGATGGAGAAATTGGCGCTGTCCAGGATTGCCTGTTGCAGTTCGTTGCTTTCCGACAGCTGGTGGCTCAGCGCGCGCTCGACGTCCCTGGAGCGCTTGCGCGCCACCAGCCAGAACAGCAGCGCCAGGGCGAACGCGACGGAGGTGAAGACTGCCACGATGAATCGCGCCTGCTCCGACTGCGCATTGTTGCTCGCGACCAACTCTTGCATCTGCGCGACCTGCTCGTCGGACAGCTGTTGCACCGCGGCCTGAAAGCCGTTCTGTGAATACATCAGCTCCTGCTCGATGATGCGGCTGACTTCACGCTCGTCGCCGGCCCTTTTTGCCTGGAATGCGTCGGCGCGGATCTTCTGGTATTGCAGGCGTCTCTCGGTTGCCGCGAAGAAGGTTTCCGCAAGCGGGCCATCATGCAAGGCTGTATCCAGTTTGCGCAGGATACCGTTGACTTTTTTGACCGTTTCGTCGATCTCGGCGCGAACTTCCTTGTCCAGCGCCGGGTCATTGGTTTTGAGCAGAAGCAGCGTCCGCAGGGTATTGGCGCGCGTCAAGCGATGCCATTCCTTGATCTGCCGCTCCACCACCAGTCCCGCGTCCACCACCTCGTCGTTGGCGCGCTCCAGCTTCATGATCCACCAGACGCCTGTGATCGCTACCAAGGCGGTGAATCCCAGCATGGAGCCCAGGCCAACAAGAAGTTTTCCTTTGATGCCGCCGAATTGCCAGTGTTTCATCGCAGTCTTTTCGTTCCGCATGCAATTTCGCCGCGTTCGTTATAGAAGAGTTTCACGCAATGCGAGCTGTATCGCGTGCATTAGCCGCAACGGCCATCGGCAAATCGTCCAGGCGATTGCGTACCTGCTGCAGATAGTCCGACCGGAAACGGCGCAAAATGAAATCCCGGTAATCGTTGTGTTCCAGCTCGTGCCAGGCGCGCCGCTTCGCGATCCCGGAGCATTCGCGGGAGTCCGCCATCATGCTGTCGCTGATCGCTGCCTGTGCCTCAGTCATCAGTTCATAGCCGTAAAGCGCCATGTAGTCGCGCGCCAAGGTCTCGATCACTTCGATTTCCTTCATCGAAAGCTGCGTTTTGAACTTGTCGGCGTTGGCGGCTATCGGCGCGAAACAATTCGAAGCCCAGAGCGCCGACATATGGGATAGCTGCTGCGCCTCGTGCGAACGCGTGACATCCAGCATTTGCGGCAGGTACTCGATGCCGAAGAAGCGGCAGATCTTGCGCAAGGTGCTCTCCTGGTCGGCAAGAAAGTCCTCATAGCGCACGGTGAGCACCCGTTCCGGATAGCGCTCCGCCAGTGACAGCGCCACGCGATACGCATCAACCCATGCCATCGCGTTCAGGGTGGCATCGAAGTCGTGGATGATGGCGCGGGTCATGGATGCCACCTGCGCGCGCGGATCCCGCACGACATTCAGGAACAGCAGTTGCGGAAACAGGCTCATCAACTCGTCCGCGTAGTGCACGCTGTCCAGCGATTTATCCATGACGATTCTTGCACCCTGCAGCTCCCCGGCGCGTAGCAGCAACTCCCAGACGACGCGATGCACGCTGCGCCTTTCGAGGCGTATGGCCTCGAATATCTGCCTCGGATCGAATACCACGTTTGGCCATTTGACCGGGCTTGCTGCCTGCAAACCCACCACGTCCACCACCATGCGGAAATACGCCCGGTCATCGGAAAGATCGCCATAGAGCGGCACCAGCGGCATGAAATCCACGATATGCAAGGGATAGGGCGAGTAAAAGTGCGGATTGAAGCTCAGGCGCAAGCGCAACGCATGGCTGCCGCAGCGCCGCAGCGGGATCATCAGCACGGGCCGTGGGCGAGAGTGCGCAGGCGCACCGCTGTCTTTTTCTGCTGCTACCTCCATATGCCTCTCCTGTTATTGTTTACATCGAGCCAGCTGAATCAGCCAACGCAAGACGGCCAGGGAATTTTCAATCAATGGCCATGAGGCCAGCTCTGCGTTGCAGCTCAATGGAAGCAGCGCTGCGCAACAAGGTCGAGCAAGGTACGGGTCGAATCTTGCAAGGGCAAGGCGTCGGTGTCGAGCACCAGGTCAGGCAGCAGCGGTGTTTCGTAAGGAGACGAGATGCCGGTGAATTCCGCAAGCTGTCCGGCGCGTGCCCGCATATACAGCCCTTTCGGGTCGCGCTGTTCACAGACGGTTGCCAGCGTACTGACATGGACTTCAACGAATCGTGCATCACCGATGATGGTTCGAGCCATGTTCCGGTCGTCCCGGAACGGCGAAATCAAGGCTGTGATCACGATCAATCCGGCTTCGTTCATCATGTGCGCGACTTCGGCCGTGCGTCGAATATTCTCACGCCGCTCTGGCGCAGAGAATCCCAGGTCTTTGCTCAGTCCATGGCGCAGGTTGTCCCCGTCCAGAACGAAGCAAGGGTGGGCGAGATCCAGCAGCATGGCTTCCAATGCGTACGCGAGCGTGGACTTTCCTGCACCGCTCAATCCGGTCAGCCAGACCGTGGCCGGGGCGTGCCCAAGCAAGGCTTGCCTGCATTGCTCGGTGACCGAGCCGGCATGGTAGAAAACATCTGTGCCAGGCACGCTGCGGCCCTGTTCTGAAGGCTTTACGGCCGCTGCGGTAATGTCAGTCGCGGAGTCCTTCGTCACATCGAACATACGCATAGACGTTCTCATGCTGAGAGTTCCTCGCTTGAATACGTTCATCCGCAAATCTGGATGTTGCGCAAGCGCAATATCGGCGGGTCAATATCAGACAGAAGCGCGCACAGGCCACCAAAGGCTAAGCACAAGATACTCTGCGGGGACGATTAGTCAATACTACCTTCGTCTATATAGACGTTATTGGGCAATATTACCTTCGTGCTGACGGCCCGGTTCTGGTTTCAAGGCCCTGTTTGATGGAAGGGGCCTCAGGGGGTTTTTATGGCTGTATGCCACGCATCGTCGCGGCATCCCCCGCATAAAACATCCCGCCCGACCTTACAAAATTGCCGCCGCCCAGGTGATGGATGGTCTGCAGCTCGCGGTTGTCGTCACCGAAGCGCCAGTGCCCGTGCTGGAATACACGTTCATCGGCGGCTGCGGCGACCACCTCCGCGAAACAGGTGTCATACGCGTCTTCGGTATGCGGCTCGGGAATCAGCCGGCATTCCAGCCAGGCCGCGCAGCCCTCCTCCAGCAAGGGCATGCCCAGGACAGGACCGCTGCGGGCCTTCAAGCCGTAGTGCGCGAATTTGTCGAGATCGCGTCCGGACTCGCTGCCTACGGCGTGCGTCAAGGCGGCCAGTGTGCTGCCCGGAATGCAGATGCCGAAACCGCCACTCGCCATGATGAGTTCACGCGTGTAAGTTTTCTTGTCGATCACCACCGAGATACGCGGCGGCGTGAACTCCACCGGCATGGACCAGGCCGCGGCCATCACATTGCGCGCCGTACCGTGCGCGCTGGTCACCAGCACCGTGGGGCCGTGATTGATCAGCCGGCTCGCATGCTGCAGGGCCACCGCCTTGAAATGGCTCATGTCAATCACGTCACTTGGCAAAGAGGTTGTCGAGGCTGGCAAAGGCCTTGAACTCTATGGCGTTGCCGGACGGGTCCAGGAAAAACATGGTGGCCTGCTCGCCCGGCTCGCCTTTGAAGCGCACATAAGGCTCGATGACAAATTTCGTGCCGCCTGCCTTCAGGCGCGCAGCCAGCACATCCCACTCGGGCAGGGACAGAATCGCGCCGAAGTGGCGAACCGGAACGTTGTGGCCGTCCACTGCACTGGTCTGGCGATGGCCGCACTCTTCCGGCGCCAGATGCGCCACGATCTGGTGGCCGTAGAAATTGAAGTCCACCCATTCATTGGAGCTGCGGCCTTCGGAGCAGCCCAGGAGCTCGCCGTAGAACTGGCGCGCCACGGCCAGGTCGTGGACGGGGAAGGCCAGGTGAAAAGGCGGAAGAACTTTGGCGGGAGTGGCGGTGTTGGGTGCGGTCATCGTGAGCCTTCGGAAATCATGAAAGCCTTACTGTAGGGCGATTCATGAAGTTTGAAAAACGATATATATTCAAACTGAGGATCAATAATTTCGATGAATCAAAGCCCTCCCCCATGATCACCGAGCTCAAAACCCTGATCGCGGTCGTGCGCCACGGCGGCTTTTCCGCGGCCGGCGAACAGATCGGCCTGACCCAGTCCGCCGTGAGCAGCCAGATCCAGCGGCTGGAGGAGTCCCTGGGGATGGCGCTTTTCGACCGTACGCGGCGCTCCGCCGTGCTCAACGAAGCCGGCGCCAGGGTGCTCGCGCGCGCCGAAGATATTGTGGCGCTGTATGCCAGATTAGGTGATGTGGGCGGTGATGAGGAACTCGCCGCCACCTTGCGCATAGGCGCCATTGCCTCGGTGCAATCCTCGGTGCTGCCGCGCGCGCTGGCGGCGCTGCGCAAAGACCATCCCAGGCTGCTCGTCAACATTCTTCCCGGCGTGTCCATGAAGCTGATGGACCAGCTCGACAGCGCCGAGATCGACGCGGCCGTCATGATCCGGCCGCCCTTCGGCATCCTGCCTGAGATGAGCTGGCAGCCCTTGATGCAGGAGCCCTTCAAGCTGCTGGTCCCCAAAAACAGCAAGGGCCGGGACTGGCGCAAGCTGCTCGAAACCCAGCCTTTTTTGCGCTATGAGCGCACCTCTTTCGGCGGGCGCCTGGTGACGCGCTTTCTGCGCGACAACAAGCTCAGCGTGCAGGACGCCATCGAACTCGACGAGATCGCGGGCCTCATGAAGATGGTCGCCGAAGGCCTGGGGGTCGCGCTGGTGCCCATGGTCGAGGCCTACCTGCCCCTGCCGCCGGGCGTGCGCGCAATTTCCCTGGGCGACAAGACTTTTTACCGCGAGATCGGCATCCTGCGCAAAGGCCTGGGCTCGCGGCAGCCTGTGGTCATGGCCCTGGAAAAACACCTTCGCGAGGCGATACCACCGGCAACCGGCGCCAAGCGATGACCTGGCGGCTGGCTAGCCGCCCCAGACATTGGCCTGGCTCTCAAAGCCCGCCCGCTGCGGACGCACCACGCAAAAGCGCTGGCCCGTCGGCGCCTGCATCACCCACCATCGCTTGACCTGTGCGACACGGCGCGCCCCCAGGCTTTCGAGACGTTGGACTTCCGCTTCGATGTCGTCGGTCTCGATGTCGATGTGCACGCGGCTGGGATGCGGGACGGATTGCACCAGCACCGTCACCTCGCCCGGCGGTGTGCCCAGTTGCCGGTACTTGGAATTGTCGGGGTCGGGAAGTTCTTCGGGCGCCCAACCCAGGGCTTTTGACCAGAAGGCGGCGGCCGCGTCCAGGTCGTCGGTCTGGCAGTCGATGACCAGGGTGGCCAGCCGGCTTTTGTGCATGGCCTGTGCTTCAGAACTGGTCGAGAAGTTTTCTCAGCACAGGCGCGATGAGGAGCACCGCGTAGCCCGCCATATGCACCGCGGCGAGCGCGCAGATGCCGAGCGCCAGGCCGACCAGGAGATCGGTGGTGCTGGACGCTTTTTGTTCTTCCCCTGGCGTGGGGGCCTCGATCACAGGGGGATGGATTAAAGTGTTCATGTCGCATCATCCGCAAACAAAATCATTCATGGGGTCGGGTGATGCCTTGTCTCAGGCTCGGTGGAAAACCTACAGGGAAACCCTCAGTCCTCCAGCATTTCCGGCGTTTCCCTGCGGCGGCGAAAATAGCGCCTGACCTGCTCGGGCTCGCTTCCCACGGCGTAAACGGCCGCGCGCAGTTCGTGCTCGGTGCATTGCAATTCAGCGCACCAGGCCTGCACGACAAGCGGGACAAGCAAGGTGATGCGGTCAACCGCCGCGGCGGTTGGGGGAGCTCGCGAAACCATCATGGTTCTCCCTTCAGGTGGGACAGTTCATGCTGCCGGAGTGCGCCAGGCCTGTTCCCAGGCCCGGATACATCCTGCTACATGACTCTGCTACCTTTTGGGCTATACCGCATCCCCCAATTAGAGGAGGCGGCCGGAAACGCAAGCTTACGGATTCAGGGGTTCAGCCTGGTTCGGCTGTCCGGCCGGCAGCTCGCGCCGCCGTGGACCGCCGGGACTAAGGCTTGCCGTTCAGCGCCGCGGCGGCGCGCACCAGTGCCTTCAAGGCCTTTTCATCGATGGTGTCGCCTTCGTGGATATCGATGGCGCGACGGGTATTGCCTTCGAGGCTGGAATTGAAGAGGCCTGCCGGGTCCTCGAGCTTCGCGCCCTTGGCGAAAGTCATTTTCACGGCGCTCTTGTAGGTCTCGCCGGTGCAGATGATGCCGCCGTGCGACCAGACCGGGACCCCGCGCCATTTGAGCTCCTCAACCACCGCGGGAAGCGCTTGCTGGATGATCTTGCGGATGCGGGCCAGCGTCTCGCCGCGCCAGTCGCCGAGCTCACGGATCTTCAGGTCTATCTGCGCGGAGGCGGAGCCGCCCTCGCTGGCTTTCGCGTCGCTGCTCGTCGCTTTTTTCATGGTGGATATAGCTTTCTTCAGGGTTTTAGCCGATCACATTGTTTCGCCGGGCAATTCGCTGGCCTGCCGGATCCAGGCGGCCAGTTGGGCCTCGTCGAACTCGCCGTCTTCCAGGAGGTGGACATAGCGGGTGTCCCGGCTCTTTGACTCGACCGGAGGCAGGGGGCGCAAAGAGCTGCCGCGAAAAAAGGCTACTTTGACGTAATTCGTGAAGCAATGAAAGCTCAGGAACCAGCCCTGGTCCGCCACACCGTAAAACGGTGAGTTCCATTTGACGGCCTTGTGCGTACCGGGCACGGTGCGCATGATCAGCGCGTCCAGGCGCCGCCCCACATCGCTTTTCCAGCCCGGCATGGCCGCGATATAGGCTTGCACCGGCGCGTCGCCCTCGCCTTTGGCGATCTGCGGGTTGCCGCCCGCGAGCAACGCAGGCTTCGCGCCGGTTTTTTGGGCCATTGTTTTTATCTCGGGGCCTCCTGGCGAAGGATGCGTGCTTCAATCCGCCCGCGCCAGCACCTGCTCCAACTGGGCGAAAAACTGTTGCCAGCCGTGTTTTGCACCCTGGTAAGCCTGTTCCTGGTCGGTGCGAAAGCCCGCCTGCTCCATGCGCAAACGGGTGCCCGTGCCGGTGGGTGTGAGCGTCCAGGTGACCACGCTCTCCAGGCCGTAGGCGGCCCAGGTGTAGGACAGCGTTTTGTCGGCTTCGACGGTTCGCACCTCGCAGTCCACGGAGCCCCAGTCGGCGCTGAGCTTGAAGCCGTGGCCCACAACGGGCTGGAAGTCGTTCTTCATGAGCCATTCCGCGATCAGGTGTGGCTGCGTCAAGGCGCGCCAGATTTTGGCCGGCGGGTGGGGAATCTCGCGTTCAACAACAACGGAGCGTGTTTCGGCGGCGGTTTGGGTCATTGGTCCATCCTTTTCAACAGTGATTCAAGGTCGTCGAAGCGTTCATTCCAGAACGCGCCATAGGTGCTCACCCAGTCGCGCAGCGGCGCGAGCGCCAGCGGCTGGGCGCTGTAATGCGTCTCGCGGCCCTGCTGCCTGTCGTTCACCAGCCTGGCTTGCTTGAGCACGCGCAGGTGTTTGGACACCGCGGGCTGCGACACACCGGCGCGGTCGGTCAAAGCGCGCACGGTCTGCTCCCCGTCGCGGGCCAGGCGTTCAAAGATCGCCCGGCGTGTCGGGTCGGCCAGGGCTTTGAAGACTTCGTTCGCGAGGGCTTGCATGGTCAAATCATAACCAAGCGGTTATTGATTCGTCAAGCACCGGCCCGGCCGGTTCAATGGATCGCCGGTTCAATGGATCAAATGTGAGAAAAGGTGACCGGCGCTTCAGGCCAGGCCGCACCACTGGGCGATGCGGTGTGTCATGTCGCCCCACAGCCCGTAAAGGGCGGCCAGCACCAGCACGCCGCCGCCCGCGCGCACGCCAAGCTGTCCGCCCAGGCCGTTGCCGGCCTGCCGCAACCCGGCCAGCAGCCGCGGCGCCAGCAGCAAGGAAACGCCGCTGCCCAGTGCAAAGGCCGCCATGGCGAGTGCGCCCTGCAGCGCGTCGCCGCCCAGCGAGGCCACCAGCAGCGCCGAATACAGCAGGCTGCAAGGCATAAAGGCCCACAGCGCGCCCACCGAAAACATGCCGCCCCGCGATGCGGCCACCGCACCCAGCCTGGACCAGGCCGAGCGCCCTGCCCGGTCCGCCCAGGCCGGCTGGCTGGCCTTCACCACCAGCATCAGGCCCCAACCCAGCACGGCAAGATGAAACAGCGTCCATACCGGCTTGAACGCGGCGGCGTGTTCCGCCATCCAGGCAAGGCTTTGCACCGCCGCGGCGGCGGCCGCGCCCGCAGTGGAATAGCCCACAAGCCGCCCGGCCTGGAAGAGCAGCGGCGATGGCGGCCGCTGCTTTGCGTCCATGCGGCCCATGTTTCTCAGCCCGCCGCAGGCCGCGCCGCACATCACGGCGCAATGCGGTCCTCCGGCCAGGCCCATCAGCAAGGCCGTGGCGGCAAGCGCGTAGCTCATGGGCGCCTAAATAATGCGCGAAAAGCGGCTGCGGTTGAGGTCCGCCTGCAGGTAGCGGTCGAACACCATGGCCACCGCCCTCAAGACGAAACGGCCCTCGGGCGTGACGCGGATGCCGTTATCGGACAGCACGACCAGGCCGGCGTCCTCCAGTTCGCGCAGGCGTTCAAGCTCCGCCGCGAAATAGCGCTTGAAGTCCAGCATCCAGGCAAGCTCAACCGATTCAAACCACACCTGGCCCTGGCACATGATGGCCATGATCACCGCGCGCCGCGCCAGGTCGTCCCGGCTCAGCGCCAGGCCGCGCGTGACCGGGAAACGTCCCTGGTCCAGCAGGTCGCAGTACTCCTCCATGGTTTTGGCGTTCTGGCTGTAGCTGGCGCCTACCGCGCCTATGGCCGACACGCCCAGGCCCAGCAGGTCGCGGTCGGGCTGGGTGCTGTAACCCTGGAAGTTGCGGTGCAGCCGGCCCTCGCGGGCGGCCACGGCCAGGGCATCGCCGGCCAGCGCGAAATGGTCCATGCCGATGTACTGGTAGCCCGCGCCCTGCAAACGCGCCATGGCCTCGGCCAGCATGGCGGCCTTGTCCTCGGCCGCCGGCAGCAAGGCCGTCGGGATGTGGCGCTGCGGCTTGAAGCGCTCCGGCAAGTGCGCATAGGCATAAAGCGCGATGCGGTCCGGCCTGAGTTCCTCGACCTGGCGTATGGTGCGCGCGAACGAGGTCTGCGTCTGCCGCGGCAGGCCGTAAATCAGGTCGACGTTGATGGACTCAAAACCGAGCGCGCGTGCCTGGGCAACCAGCGCGAACACCTGCTCCGCAGGCTGGACACGGTGCACGGCTTTCTGCACGTCGGGATCGAAATCCTGCACGCCGAAACTCAGGCGGTTAAAACCCAGGGCGGCCAGGGCGGCAAGCCGGGCCTGGTCCACGGTGCGCGGATCCACCTCTATGGACAGCTCCGCGCCGGCCACGATGTCGAAATTGCGCCTGAGCATGTCCATCAGGCGGGCCAGTTCTTCGTCGGAGAAAAAAGTCGGCGTGCCCCCGCCCAGGTGCAGCTGGCTGACGGTCTGGCCGGTGCCCAGGTGCGCCGTGTACAGCGCGACTTCGCGCTCCAGGTAGCCCAGGTAGGCGGCCGAGCGCCCATGCTGTTTGGTGATGATCTTGTTGCAGGCGCAGTAGTAGCACAGCGATTCGCAAAACGGGATGTGCACATACAGCGACAGCGGCGCGGCCGACGCTTCGGCCCGCGAGCGCCTGTCGTCCAGCGCGCGGCCGTGGTCGGCGGCGCTAAAGGCCTCGACAAAGCGGTCCGCCGTGGGGAAGGAGGTGTAGCGGGGGCCCGAGATGTCGAAACGCTTGAGGGCCTGGGGTAATACCGCGGACATGGGGTGTTTCAACCTAGAAACGGCGGCTGGATGCGTTGTCATCCAGACCGGTATCGTTAACGAAGAGGAAAAATTCAGTGTTCATGGGGCCCTCGAGAGGTTTACAAGCGGTCGACTGCGGTTTCCGGGTTCACGAATGTGAGGCCTCCACTGTGCCGCCGCTGCGCCCCGACCGCGTTGATGTGGATCAACGGCGGTGCAAGGCGGGCCCCGCGCCGGCGCGATTGCCTTGCGCTTGACCTGCGTCAAATCCCGGCGAAGGGAGCGCCCTAAGCTGGCGGCTTCCCCATCGCCCCGGGCCCGACAGCCCCCGGCGCCTACCTTTGATCCCTCATGCACTCCACCCAGATCACCCAAGCCATCACCCCCGCAACGCCCCTTCCCCATCGAAAAATCCTGCGTTCCTGGCTGGCCCCCATCACGGCCAAAAACACCGGCATCGCCCTGGCGCTGTCCATGGCCGACTTTGCGCTGTTCGCCGCCTGCATGGCCGGCGCGGTGCTCGCGCGCCATCCCGCGCTGCAGGTGCTCATGGGCCTGGCGGCCGGCTTCATGATCGCCAGGCTGTTTATCCTGGGCCACGACGCCTGCCACCAGAGCTTCACGCCGCACCGCCGGCTCAACCGCTGGCTGGGCCGGCTGCTGTTCCTGCCCTCGCTCACGCCCTACAGCCTGTGGGACGTGGGGCACAACGTCGTGCACCACGGCTACACCAACCTCAGCGGCTTTGACTTCGTCTGGCAGCCCGCGACACTGCAGGCCTATGAGCGCATGCCCGCCTGGAAACAATGGCTGGAGCGCGCCTACCGCAGCGGCTGGGCGCCCTGGCTTTACTACGCGGTGGAGATCTGGTGGAAGCGGCTTTACTTTCCGTCCAAAGCCGTGATGCCCACCCGGCGCGGCATTTTTGTCGCCGACAGCCTGCTGGTCACCGTCGTCGCCGCGGCCTGGGTCGCGGGCCTGGTGATGGCTGCGCCGGCCACCGGCCAATCAGCCGGCTGGCTGCTCGCCGTCGGCTTCTTCCTGCCGCTGCTGGTGTGGAAGGCCTTGATGGGTTTTGTGGTCTATGTACACCACACGCACACCCGCATCGCCTGGTACGACAACAAAAAAGACTGGTCGGCCGCCAACCCCTTTGTCTCCACGACCGTGCACCTGCGCTTCAACGGCTTTTTCGGCGCGGCGCTGCACCACATCATGGAGCACACCGCGCATCACGTGGACATGGGTGTGCCGCTGTACCGCCTCAAGCAGGCCCAGGCCGTGCTGGAGGCCAGGCTGCCGGGCCACATCGTGGTGCAGCCGTTTTCCTGGCGCTGGTACTTCGGCACGGCGCGCCGCTGCAAGCTCTATGACTTCGAGCGGCAGCAGTGGACCGATTTTTCCGGGAGGCCGACTTCAGAGGCCATGGCCGGCCCGGTTTAGGCCGGGAACAGGTTCTTAATGAACCCGCGTCTCGAAGATGCTCGTGAGCGCCGCGGCATCGAGGATGCGGATATGGCGCTTGTCGACTTCAAGGATGCCCTGCTGCTGGAAGGCCGAGAAGGTGCGGCTCACGGTCTCCAGCTTCATGCCCAGGTAGCTGCCGATTTCGGCGCGCGACATGCGCAGGTGGAACTCGCTGGGCGAGTAGCCGCGCAGCTTGAGCCGCTGCGACAGGTTCAGCAAAAAGGCGGCCAGGCGCTCCTCGGCATTCATGCTGCCCAGCAGCATCATCAGGCTGTGCTCCCTGACGATTTCGCGGCTCATCAGGCGGCTGACGGCCTGCTGCAGGTCGGCGCTGGTCGTCGCCAGGGCGCTGATCTGGTCGTAGGGGATGGTGCAGACCTCGGTGTCCTCGAGCGCCGTGGAGTTGCTGGCATAGGCGCCGTTGGCGATGCCGTCCAGTCCCATCAGTTCACCGGCCATGCGAAAGCCGCTGACCTGCTCGCGGCCGTCCGCCAGCGTCAGGCTGGATTTGAAGGTGCCCATGCGCACCGCGTAGATATTGCGGAAGGCCTGGCCCTCGTGGTAGAGCGCCTGCCCCGCCTTGATCTTGGTACGGCTGAAATGGAGCTCGTCCAGGCCGTCCACGTCGGCCGGCTTCATGCCGCAAGGCAGGCACAGGTCGCGCAGGTTGCAGTTTGAACAGTGGGTCGTCAGCGGCGGAATCGCCTTGATCGGCAAGGTCTTGCTGAAATTGAGCGGCTGCGAAGCAGTGCCGGCCGATGGATGGGCTAGTGACATGACGGCTCCTTGGATTGAGAGAAAGAAACGGATTGATCGGGATGCTGGGCTTGCGCAAGCCTGGCCACGGCTTTCACCTGGCCGGCGAGGTCGTAGAACTCGGCGTGCTTGTCAAGAAAGCGGGCGGCACCGGCGGCCAGGTAGCGCGTGCGGTAGGCCGGCTCGGCGTGGTTGCTCAAGACGATGAAAGGGATGCCCGGCGCGGCCGCGAGGACGGCTCGCAGCACCTGCATGCCCGTGCCCTTCTCGAACTGCACGTCGAGCACCACCACCTCGGGCCGGACTGCCAGGATGCCGGATATCGCCGACTCCGGCGTATCGGCCTGCCCCGCGATTTCCATGCCCTGGTTGAGCAGCATCGCGGCCACCCGGCTGCGGCTCAGCGCCGAATCATCGGCCAGGAAAACCCGGATGGGCGGCGTGGAATGTTGCATGCCCCTACTGTCGCGCAGGCGGCGCATTCGGGACATCGGGCTTTGCTGAAAGCCCGGCTCGGATAAAGCTGGTTTGCCCGCGCCTGGGCTCCTAGCCCGGCTCGGAATTTTCCTAGCAGCCCAGGCTCTAGTGCGCCATCAGCACCGGCAGCGTCATGCTTTTGAGCACGGTGCGGGACGCGCCGCCCAGCACCCATTCATGGGCGCGGGTATGGCCGTAACAGCCCATCACCAGCAGGTCCGCCTGCAGGTCGAAGGCGCGCGACAGCAGCAGCTCGCCCAGGTTTTCGGGCTCAGCCGCTTCGTGTTGCCAGCCGGCCCGCACGCCGTGGGCCTTCAGGTAGGAGACGATATTCGGGACTTCACCGGCGGCCGCCGCCGGGTCGGAACCCCAGCTCAGGACATGCACCGCGCCGGCCTTGCGCAGCAGGGGCAGCGCCGCCGTCACGGCGCGCGCGGCCCCGGGGCCGGGCTTCCAGGCGATCACCACAGTGCCCGGCAAGCCGGGTTTCGCCGAGGTATAGGGCAGCACCAGCGCCGGCCGACCGCTCAGGGCAATCACGGTTTCCGGGAAATCCGCGGGCATCAAGGTGGACCAGCCCTCGCCCGGGCCGTGCTGCCCCAGCACCAGCAGGTCGGCATACAGCGCCTGCTGCGCGAAAGCCGGGGCCAGTGGAAATTCATGGATTTCCGCCCAGGCGACCGGCAGTCCCGCGGGCTTGAGCTGGTCGAACACCGAGCGCGCCCGCGCCAGTTCGGTGTCCTGCGTGTTTTCGCGCTTCACGGCCAGGCCGGGAATGCCGGAGGCCACCGGAAGCGCCTCAGAAGCCGAAGGCGAGGCATACAGCGCCGTGATGCCGGCGCCGTGCAGGGCGGCAAGCCGGCCGGCAAATTCAAGGCGCTGCGCGAATTGCGGCGTGGCATCGGCGTGGACCAGCAGTTGTTTGAGTTCGTTGCCCATGGAACACCTCCGGTTCAATCAGGTTGGGATGCCTTGACTGTAGGAAGATTCATCCCCGGCCGTATTGACCCTTGTCAACACAAGGCGCATCCACCGGGAGCCGGCGAGGCTCAGGGGTCCAGCGGCTCGCTCAGCCCATGCTTGAGCGCATAGCGGATCAGCTCGTTCTGGTTTTGCAAGCCCATCTTTTGCATGAGGTTGGTCTTGTGGGTGCTGACGGTCTTGACCGAGAGGTTCAGCCTGGTCCCGATGTCCGTCAGGGAAACGCCGGCTGCCAGCAGCTGCAGCACCTCGAACTCGCGGTTGGACAGGCTTTCGTGCGGCACCGCCTCACTGCCGGGCATGGCGCCCAGCGCGAGTTGCTCGGCCACTTCGGCGCTGATAAAGGCACCGCCCGAGGCCACCTTGCGCAGCGCCTGCTCCAGCTGGGCCGGCGCGCTTTCCTTGGTCAGGTAGCCGCTGGCGCCGTTCTTGATGGCCCGCACCGCGTACTGCAGCTCCTGGTGCATGCTCAGCACCAGGATGCGCAGCTGCGGCTTTTCGGCGCGGGCCAGCTTGATCAGCTCCATGCCGCTGCGCCCGGGCATGGACAGGTCCAGCACCAGCACGTCGAAGGCCAGCTCGCGCACGCGCTGCATGACTTCCGTGCCGTTGCCGGCCTCGCCCGCGACCTCCATGTCCGCGATGGACGACACGATGCGTTTGAGCCCCTCGCGCACGATGGCGTGGTCGTCGGCAATCACAATCCTGATCACGTGATGTCTCCTGTTTCCGGTACCGGGATGCTGACGCGGATGCGTGTGCCCCGGCCCGGCGCTGTGTCGATGTTCACCGTCCCCTGCAGCAGCCGGGCCCGTTCGCGCAGGCCCATCAGGCCCAGCGAACTGGTCTTGCGCGGCGCGTCCAGCGAAAAACCGGCGCCGTCATCGGCCACTTCCAGGACCACGGCCGCGCCCGTCCTCTCGATGCGCACGTCGACCCGCGACGCGCCTGCATGCTTGGCCACGTTCACCAGCGACTCCTGCACGATGCGGAACACGGCCGTGGCATAAGGCTCACCGAGCTCCACGTCCTCATCCAGCGACAGCTTGCACGGCACACCGTGGCGCTGGCTGAAATTGTGGGTCAGCCACTCGATGGCCGGCACCAGGCCCAGGTCGTCGAGCAGCAACGGCCGCAAATCCGAGGCGATGCGGCGCGTGGCAGCGACGGTGGTGTCCAGCAGGCCCAGCATGTCGTCGAGCTTGGCCCGCACGGCATCCGCATCGCGGGGCATGGCCTCCCGGACCCAGGTGGCGTCCATCTTGATCGCCGTCAGCGACTGCGCGAGTTCGTCATGCAGCTCGCGAGCGATACGGGTTTTCTCGCTTTCGCGGATGGCGTGGGCCGCCGAGGCGAAGGCGCTCAATTCTTCGGCGGCGCGCACGCGTTCGGTCACGTCGCGCAGGATCACGGTGTACAGCTTCCCATGCGCGGTGTCCAGTTGCGAGATCGAGGCCTCCAGCGGGAATTCCTCGCCGCTGGCCCTGAGTCCATACAGCACCGTGCCGTCCCCCATGCGCCGCGAGGTCGTGCCGGTCTGGCCGAAATGCCTGAGCTGCCCGCCGTGCGCGGCCTGGTGCCGCTGCGGGATCAGGCGTGTGAGCGGCTGGCCCAGCATCTCGCGCGTGGGCCAGCCGAAGATTTTTTCGGCGGCCTTGTTGTAGAGGATCACGTGCTGCTCGCTGTCCACGGTGATGATGGCGTCCATGGCCGAGTCCAGCAGGCCGGCCAGCCTGGCGTCGGCGCCCTCCAGGGCCTGCTTGCCGGCGCGGTCCCGCGCTGCATCGCGCCCGGCCACCAGCCAGGCGATGCCGCAGGTGGCGRCAGCCAGCGCCGCCACCAGCGGCAGGCCCGGCAGCGAATGCGGGCTGGATACCAGATGGAGGGCGGCCAGCAGCGTCAGGGTCGCCAACACGGCCAGCACAATGGCCGTGGAGCGCCGGCGTTTGGGCACCGCATCGCCAACGTGGGGAAAAAGGGACATGGCGCAGTTCGGGAGTGAGGGCCCGATCTTACCGCCCTGCCCTGTTCCGGACACCGGCGCGCCTGTGCCGCTTTCAGTCCTCATCTGCGGGATCCGCCCGCGTCCGGCGTGAAGCTTCCGGCCCCTCGTCCGGTGCGGGCCCGGCCAGCAGCACGCTCAGGGCGCTGGAGGCCGCGCAGGCAACCCAGAAAACAAAAAACACGGCCGTCTGGAAAGCCAGGCGCGACATCCCGGCCGGCTGCCCGTCCCTGAGCATCTCCTTGGGGTCGAACAGCCCGAACAGCAGCAGCTCCAGCAGGCAGGCCGCCAGGAAGGCCGGCCAGGCAATGCCCAGTATCTTGTTGGCTGACATCACGTTGCCTCCTTTTTTGGGGATTACGGGCCAGCGGGGCCGTCAGGGCCGCGCGGCCCTGTCGGGGGTGGCCGCGTGGTTGCGCCCTTCCAGGGCCGGCGCCAGGGCCCTGGGTTGCCCCGGCTCGCCGATGCGCGAGGCCCGCGCCGGCTTCTGGCCGATGATCACGGCGTCCGGGTATTTGACAGCCAGGAAAACCGTCACGACGCCGGCCACGACGACCATCGCGGGCCCGGAAATCACCAGCCAGACATGGCCGTGTTTCCACCAGGGAGCGGCTTGGGTGGGAATGCTTGTCATGAAAGGCCTTTCATCGTGGAACCAGGAACACGGACTTTTCTTCGACATGGGCGCGTCCGCTTTCATCGGCGACGCGGAACATGATGGGGTGCGAGCCGGCCTCGGCCGAGCCATAGGGAATCTGCAGCCGCACCGCGACCCAGCGCGATTCGGTGGGGCCTACGCCGACTTCGGGCTCCGAGGCGACCGCCAGGCCCTCGAGCCCGGCCGCCACGATGCGATAGCGCTGGGGCTGCTCCGTGGCGTTCATGATCTGCAGGCGGTAGACGTTTTCCAGCTTTCCGCCGGCCGCGATGCGCGAGAGCGCCGCGCGGTCGCGCACCACGTCCACCTTCAGCGGCATGCGCGCCACCAGGCTCCACAGCAGCGCCAGGCACAGCACGCCCAGCAGCGTGGTGTAGACCAGCACACGCGGGCGCAGCACGCGGCGCAGCATGTGTGAGGCGGTCCATTTCCCGGCCAGCGCGTTCTGGGTGGTGAAGCGGATCAGGCCGCGCGCATAACCCATCTTGTCCATCACGCCGTCGCAGACGTCCACACAGGCCGCGCAGCCTATGCATTCGTACTGCAGGCCCTCGCGGATGTCTATGCCGGTCGGGCAGACCTGCACGCACAGCGTGCAATCGACGCAGGCGCCCAGGGACAAGGTGGTGATGTCGGCATGGCGAGAGCGGGCGCCGCGCGGCTCGCCGCGCGCCGGGTCGTAGCTCACGATCAGCGTGTCCTTGTCGAACATCGCGCTCTGGAATCGCGCATAGGGGCACATGTATTTGCACACCTGCTCGCGCAGAAAGCCGGCATTACCGTAGGTGGCAAAGCCGTAGAACAGCACCCAGAAGATTTCCCAGCCGCCCATTTTGGTTTGCAGGAACTGCAGGATCAGCTCGCGCGCCGGCACGAAGTAAGCGACAAAGGTAAAACCAGTCCACATGGCCACGCTTATCCAGAGGATGTGCTTGAACCATTTTTTGACCAGTTTTTCCAGCGAAAAAGGCGCGCCGTCCAGCTTCAGCCTGGCCGTGCGGTCGCCCTCCACCTTGCGCTCTATCCAGAGGAAGATTTCGGTGTACACCGTCTGCGGGCAGGTAAAACCGCACCACAGGCGGCCCGCCACCGCCGTGAACAGGAACAGCGACAAGGCGCTGGCCACCAGCAGGCCGGTCAGGTAGATGAAGTCCTGCGGGTACAGCACATAACCGAACAGGTAAAAGCGCCTGGCCTCCAGGTCGAAGAGCACGGCCTGGCGCTGCCCCCACTGCAGCCACGGCAGGCCGTAAAACACCAGCTGGGTCAGGGCCACAAAAACCCAGCGCCAGCGCGCGAAACGTCCGCTGACCGAGCGCGGGTAGATCTTTTTTTGCGCCTCGTACAGGGATCCGCCTGCCGGCTCGCTCACCGGCACGATGGGAATGATTTTGCGCAAGGCCGGTTGTGTCACTGTCGCCTCAAAGCTTGGCCGCGGGGGCCTTGTTGGACAGCCCCCAGATGTAGGCCGTCAGCACGTGGATCTGCGCTTCCGTGAGTTTGCCGGCCTGCGCGGGCATCTCGTTGGTCTTGCCTTTGTTGACGATGTCGACGATGGCCTGCTCGCCCCAGCCGTGCAGCCAGATGTCGTCGGCCAGGTTGGGCGCGCCTATCGCGGTATTGCCCTTGCCGTCCACGCCGTGGCAGGCAGCGCAGGCCGTGAACTTCGACTTGCCGAGCTGGGCGCGCACCGAATCGTGCGGGCCGCCCGACAGGCTCAGCACGTACTGCGCCACGTTTTTGACGTCCTCGGGTGACCCCACGGCCGCGGCCATGGGGGGCATCTGTCCTTTGCGGCCCTGGGTCAGGGTTTCCTTGATTTTTTCGGCCGAGCCGCCATGCAGCCAGTCGGTGTCGGTGAGGTTGGGAAAGCCCTTGCTGCCGCGCGCGTCCGAGCCGTGGCACTGGGCGCAGTTGTTCATGAAGAGGCGCTCGCCCACGGCCATCGCATTGGTGTCGCCCGCGAGCTGCTCGGCGCTTTTGGCGGTGAACTGGGCATACAACGGCGCAAGCTCCTTGTCCGCCTTGACCATCGCGTTGTCGTATTCGCCGCGCGTGCTCCAGCCCATCTCGCCCGGGTAAGCGCCCAGGCCCGGATAGGCAACCAGGTAGAGCAGCGAATAGATCACGGTGAAGACGAACAGCCACATCCACCAGCGCGGCATGGGGTTGTTGGCCTCACGCAGGTCCTCGTCCCAGACATGGCCCGTGGTGTTATCGCTGCGTTCCGGCATTTTCTTGCGGGCCGTGGCCCACAGCAGCACCAGCGCGCCGATGATGCCGACCAGGGTCAGCGCGGCCACATACCAGGACCAGAAGTTGTCGGTGAAATCGCTCATAAGCCGCACCCGATGCGTTGGGGATTAAAAAATGAAACCTTGGGAATGGCTGGCATGGCCCTAGTCCTGCAGAAAGGGGATCTTTGCGTCCTCTTCAAAGCGCTCGCGGTTGCGCTTTGAATAGGCCCATACCAGCAGGCCTATGAAGGTGGCAAAGCACAGCAGGGTGGCGATGATGCGCAGTGTGTTGACGTCCATGGCGTCCTCCTTTACTTCAGGGCCTTGCCCATAATTTGCAGATAGGCCACCAGGGCGTCCATTTCCGTCTTGTCCTTCACCTCGGCCGCGGCCTGGGCGATTTCGGTATCGGTGTAAGGCACGCCCACCGTGCGCAGGGCTTTCATGCGCGGGGCCATGTCGGCCGGGTTGACGTTCGCTTTCTCGAGCCAGCTGTAGGCCGGCATATTCGATTCGGGCACCACGTCGCGCGGATTGTTCAGGTGGATGCGGTGCCACTCGTCCGTGTACTTGCCACCCACGCGCTGCAGGTCGGGGCCGGTACGCTTGCTGCCCCACTGGAAGGGATGGTCGTAGACAAACTCGCCGGCGACCGAATAGTGGCCGTAGCGCAGCGTCTCGGCGCGGAAGGGCCGGATCATCTGCGAATGGCAGTTGTAGCAACCCTCGCGCAGGTAGATGTCGCGGCCGGCCAGCTGCAGCGGGCTGTAGGGCTTGACGCCTTCGATGGGCGCGGTGGTCGACTTCTGGAAGAACAGCGGCACGATCTCGACCAGGCCGCCCACGGCGATCACCAGCAGGATCAGGATGATCATCAGAAAGTTGTTGGTCTCTATCTTCTCGTGCGAGAAGCCGGCGGTGCTTGTGTCGTCGTTTTTCATGGGATGAGCTTTCTTCGCTTTTGCTTGCGTCTTGTCATGCGTGGGCCAGAGCGGGAACCTGCACCCGCACGGGCCGGCCCTTGGCCACCGTCATGCAGACGTTCCAGGCCATCAGCACCATGCCGCCCAGGTACAGCACGCCGCCGAAGAAGCGCACCACGTAGAAGGGATAGGTGGCTTTCACCGATTCGACGAAGGTGTAGGTCAGGGTCCCGTCGGCGTTCAGCGCGCGCCACATCAGGCCCTGCATCACGCCGGCGATCCACATGGCCGCGATGTAGAGCACGATGCCCACGGTGGCGACCCAGAAATGCACCTCGATGGCGCGCACCGAGTACATCCGCTTTTGCCCGAAGAGGCGCGGGATCATGTAGTACAGCGTGCCCATGGAGATCAGGCCCACCCAGCCCAGCGCGCCCGAATGCACATGGCCCACGGTCCAGTCGGTGTAATGCGACAGCGCGTTGACGGTCTTGATGGACATCAGCGGGCCCTCGAAGGTGCTCATGCCGTAAAAGGACAGCGAGACGATCAGGAAACGCAGGATGGGATCCTCGCGCAGCTTGTGCCAGGCGCCCGACAGCGTCATCACGCCGTTGATCATCCCGCCCCAGCTGGGCGCCAGCAGGATCAGCGAGAACACCATGCCCACCGATTGCGTCCAGTCGGGCAAGGCCGTGTAGTGCAGGTGGTGGGGGCCCGCCCACATATAGGTGAAGATCAGCGCCCAGAAGTGGACGATGGACAGGCGGTAGCTGTAGACCGGCCGCTCGGCCTGCTTGGGGATGAAGTAATACATCATGCCCAGGAAGCCCGCGGTCAGGAAAAAGCCGACGGCGTTGTGGCCGTACCACCACTGCACCATGGCGTCCTGCACGCCGGCATAGGCCGAATAGGACTTCATCCAGCCGGCCGGCACCTCGGCGCTGTTGACCACATGCAGCACCGCCACCGCCAGGATGAACGCGCCGTAAAACCAGTTGGCCACATAGATGTGCCTGACCTTGCGCACACCCAGGGTGCCGAAAAACACCACCGCGTAAGCCACCCAGACCAGCGTGATCAGGATGTCGATGGGCCATTCGAGTTCGGCGTATTCCTTGCCCGTGGTGTAACCCAGCGGCAGGCTGATGGCCGCCGCCACGATGACCAATTGCCATCCCCAGAATGTGAAGGCGGCCAGCCGGGGCGCGAACAGCGGCACGCTGCTGGTGCGCTGGACCACGTAGTAGCTGCTGCCTATGAGCGCACAGCCGCCGAAGGCGAAGATCACCGCATTGGTGTGCAGCGGCCGCAGCCGGCCGTAGCTGAGCCAGGGGATGCCGAAGTTCAGTTCAGGCCAGGCCAGCTGGGCCGCGATGAACAGGCCCACCGCCATGCCCACCACACCCCAGAGCACCGCCGCCAGCGAGAACTGGCGCACCACCGTGTCGTGATAGACGATCCCTTGCGTCGTTTCTTGGTTCATGAAGCACCTTTTGTCTAGATGCTTCAAAGTGTCGGCGCGGCGGGCGGCGCGGCACTTGATACAGGTCAATCACCGTGAAGAATGCGCTCGCCTTCCTGCTCCAGCGCCTCGAACTGGCCGCGCCACACGGCCCAGCCCAGCGCGCCGATGATCAGCAGTGCCAGCACCACGGACAGCGGGATCAGTAAAAACAGGATGTCCATTCAGAGCTCCGGAATGCTTCGCGCCAACCTTGCGGAATTGGCCACCACCAGCAGCGAACTGGCCGCCATGCCGAAGCCGGCCAGCCAGGTCGGCATATAGCCCAGGATGGCCAGCGGCACGCAAATGGCGTTGTAGAGCGCGGCCCACAGCAGGTTCTGGCGCACCACCGCCCGGGTGCGCCGCGCCTGCGTGAGCACCTCCGCCACGGTGAGCAGCCGGTTGCCGGTCATGATGAAATCCGCCCCGGCCTGGGCCAGCGGCACGGCCTGGCCCATGGCCATGGAGACGTCGG
The DNA here is from genome assembly GCF_056402935.1 of Polaromonas sp. P3_B1. Classification (NCBI taxonomy): domain Bacteria; kingdom Pseudomonadati; phylum Pseudomonadota; class Betaproteobacteria; order Burkholderiales; family Comamonadaceae; genus Polaromonas; species Polaromonas sp. P3_B1. The sequence continues at coordinate 50,133 of NZ_JBFUGK010000025.1, read as the reverse complement.
CCACGGCCAGCGACGGCCCGTCGTTCATGCCGTCGCCCACCATCAGGATGCGGCGGCCTTCGCGCTGCAGGCCGCGCACGTGGTCCAGCTTGGCCTCCGGCGTGCATTCGGCGAAGCACCACTCGATGCCGGCGCGGCGCGCCAGGCGGGCCACGGCCTGGCCGGTATCACCCGAGAGCAGTTGCACGCGGACGCCGAGCTTGAGCAGCGCGGCCACGGCTTGGGCCGCGTCGGGCCGCATCGCTTCGTCAAGCTCAAAGCCCGCCAAATAATGTTCACCGTCGGACAGGTGTGCCTGCAGCACCGGCACGTCGCGGCCCGGCACGGGCGCGCTGCAAAAGAAGGCCGAGCCCAGGTAGAGGTAGCGCTCGCCGCTGCCGTCCAGCCGCGCGACCTTGCCGCGCAGGCCCCTGCCCGTGACCTCTTCCACCTCGCTGGCCATCCATTCCACACCTGGAAAGCGCGCGGCGATGGCGCGCGAGACCGGGTGCAGCGAATGCCGGGCCAGCGCGCCCGCCATGTCGCACACCTCATCCCGGTTCACGCCGGCCGGTGTGTGCGCCATCACCACGTCCATGCGGTCTTCCGTCAGCGTGCCGGTTTTGTCGAAGATCACAGTGTCTATCGCAGCGCAGCTTTCCAGCGCCTGCAGCTTGCGCACCAGCACGCCGCGCCGCGCCAGCGCGCCCGCGCCGGCCAGCATGGCCGCCGGCGTGGCCAGCGACAAGGCGCAGGGGCAGGTCACGATCAGCACCGACACCGCGACCGCCATCGCATGCGCCTGCCCGAAAGGCCACCACCACCAGGCCGCGCCGGCGGCGGCCAGCAGCACGGCCGCCAGGAAAGGGCTGGCGATGCGGTCGACCAGTTGCACCAGGCCGGGTTTTTCGACCGAGGCCTGCTCCATCAGCGCGACGATTTCGGCGTAACGCGTTTGCGCGCCGACGCGCTCCACACGCACCAGCAGCACGCCCGTGAGGTTGTGGCTTCCGGCGATGACGCCGTCGCCCGCGCGCCGCAGCAGCGGTTTGGACTCGCCCGTCAGCAGCGACTGGTCGACCCGGCTCTCGCCGCCCTCCACTGCCCCGTCGGCCGGAAAGGCCTGGCCCGGCAGCACGCGCACCACGTCGCCGGCGACCAGGCGGCGCACCGCCACCGCGCGGAAACTGCCGTCGGCCTCCCGCCGCTCCACGCTGTCCGGCAGGCGCCGCATCAGCGCTTCGAGCGCGCCGGCCGTGCGGTCGCGCAGGCGCTGCTCCAGCAGGCGGCCCGACAGCAGGAAGAACACAAACATGGGCACCGAGTCGTACGAGGCATGGGAGCCCCAGGGGCTGGCCGGGTCAAAGGTTGCGGCCGTGCTGGCCCCGAAGGCGATCAGCACACCCAGTGCCACCGGCACGTCCATGCCGATGCGCAGGTTGCGCACGTCGCGCAGCGCCGCGGCAAAAAACGGCCAGCAGGAAAACAGCAGCACCGGCAGCGTCAGCACCCAGGAGGCCCAGCCCAGCAGCGCCTGGATGTCGGGCGTGATCTCGCCGGGCGCCGCCAGGTAGGCCGGCGCCGCATACATCATGACCTGCATCATGCAAAAGCCGGCCACCAGCCAGCGCCACAGCAGCAGGCGCTGGGCCTGCCCCCGGCGGCCGGCCAGCAGCAGGTCGCCCGCCGGCAAGGCGCCGTAGCCGGCCTGGCGCAAGGCGGCCATCCAGGCCGAAGGCCGGGTGGCCTGCGGCTGCCATTGCAGCCGCGCCGTGGCGGTGACCCCGTTGACCTGGACCGTGTCCACACCGGGCAATGCGCGCAACACCGCCTCCACCGTGAGCGCGCAGGCCGCGCAGTGCATGCCTTCGAGCGCCAGATACGACTCCCACCAGCCTTCGCGCCCGGCGACGGGCCGGCTGAAACCCTCCCATTCGGCCGGCTCGTCCAGCGCGCTCCATGCGGCGGCCGGCGGCGGCAGGCCGGCGGGAGCCAGGGCGGTGGCGGTTTGCATGACGCAAGGGTAGCCAGCACGGCCCGCCGCGCCCTTGACATGGATCAAGCCCGGGCGGGTGCGGCGCCTCTCTGTGCGTTATCGAACAGTCCGATGCGCGGATGTTTGCGATAAACGCACGACAGGTGCAATGCAGGGCGTGCTGCGGCGTTTGCGCTTGTCAAAGCGGCATCGCTTGATCCAGGACAAGCGGCCGGTCTTGCGATGCCGCCAGACTGGAACATGCCGAACGCAGCCTCCGGGCCGGCTTGCCTCTTGTCTCTTGCCGCCGCCTGGGCACACCGGATAAAAAGACAACGATGAAAATTCCCCTCGCCGCCGAAGAAAGCCCGCAGCCCGAAACACCCGCTGACCCGTCGGTCCGGGAGATCGAAGACGTCGCCGCAAGCACGGGCGCGGACCTGCTGCGCGGCCTGTCTTCCGGCGAGGCGGCACGGCGGCTTGCCGCGCAGGGCCCCAATACCCTCAACGCCGCGCCGCCCGTGAGCGCCTGGCGGCGCTTTGTCTCGCAGTTCCAGGACCCCCTGATCTATTTGCTGCTGGCGGCCATCGCCATTTCGCTGTTCGCATGGGCTATGGACGGGCGGCACGGCTGGCCGATTGACGCGCTGGTGATTGCCGTCGTCGTCCTGTTGAATGCCGCGCTGGGTTACGTGCAGCAGGCCAAGGCACGCGGCGCGGTGGAGGCCCTGTCCAAAATCACGCAGGCGAGTTCTTCGCTGATGCGGGACGGCCGCGTGCAAAAGGTGGCGCTGGCGTCGCTGGTGCGGGGCGATTTGCTGGTCCTGAACGAGGGCGACGTCGTGGGCGCCGACGCGCGGCTGGTGGCGGCCGCCGCCCTGCGTGTCCACGAGGCCTCGCTGACCGGTGAAAGCGTGGCCGTGCTGAAAAGCACCTTGCCGCTGCAAGCCCCGGCCGCATTGGGGGACCGCGTGAACATGGTCTTCAGGGGCACTGCCATCACCCAGGGCACGGGCCGCGCGGTGGTCACGGCAACCGGCATGGACACCGAAATGGGCGCGATTGCCGCCATGCTCGAGGCGACGCATGAAGCGCCGACGCCCCTGACACGGGAAGTGAGCCGGCTGGGCCGGGTGCTCGGCATCGCGGTGCTCATCATTGCCACCGTGGTGGTGGCCACCATCCTGATGCTGTCGGAGCTGCGCACGGCCGGCGACGTCATCGCGGTGCTGCTTCTCGGCGTGGCGCTGGCGGTGGCGGCGGTTCCGGAAGGCCTGCCCGCCATCCTGTCGGTTGTGCTGGCCATGGGGGTGCAGCGCATGGCCAGGCACAAGGCGATCATCAAAAACCTGTCGTCCGTGGAAACATTGGGCTGCGCCTCCGTCATTTGCACGGACAAGACAGGCACGCTGACGCGCGCGGAAATGACCCTGACGCGCATTGCCACGGCATCCGGCATGGTGGACGTGACGGGCGTGGGCTATGTGCCCGAGGGCCGCGTCGAGCAGGCCGGCGGTGAACTTGCCGCCGGGCCGTTGCGGGAAGAAGTGGCGTTGACGCTGCTGGGCGGCAGCCTGGCGGGCAATGCCGGCCTGCGGCAGGACACCGGCGGCGTCTGGCGGATTCAAGGCGATGCCACGGAGGCGGCTTTCCTCGTCGCCGCGCGCAAGCTCGGCCCTTCACTCCAGGCACGCGCCGGCCGCTATGAGCGCATCCGGGAGATCCCGTTCACCTCGGACCGGAAAATGATGTCGGTGATTGACCGCGACCATGACCACGGGGGCGCCGCCATGCTCTTCAGCAAAGGCGCGCCGGACGTGCTGATCGAGCGCTGCACCCATGTCAAGGTGGGCACGGCAACCGTGACGATGGATGCCGCCCTGAAGGCCGCCCTGCTCCGCGACATCGACACCCTCTCGGATGCGGCCTTGCGCACACTGGCCGTTGCCTGCCGGTCACTGGACGCCGGTGAAGACCCGGCATCCGCATCGCTGGAAGAAAACCTGGTCTACGTCGGCACCGCCGGCCTGATGGACCCGCCGCGCGAGGAAGCGGCCGTGGCGATACGCCAGGCCCAGCGCGCCGGCATCCGCGTCATCATGATCACGGGCGACCACCCGCGCACGGCGCTGCGGATTGCCGCGGACCTCGGCATCCACGGCGCGCAATCGCCGGCGCTCACCGGCGTTGACATGGACCGGCTGGCCGATGCGGAGTTTGCCGCCGCGGTTCGCAAAACGTCGGTGTATGCGCGTGTCGCGCCGGCGCACAAGCTGCGCATCGTGCATGCGCTGCAGGCCGACGGCCAGGTGGTGGCCATGACCGGCGACGGCGTGAACGACGCCCCCGCCTTGAAGTCCGCGGACATCGGCATCGCGATGGGCCTGACCGGCACCGAAGTGACGCGGCAGGCCGCGCGGATGATCCTGGCCGACGACAACTTCGCCACCATCGTGGAGGCGGTGCGCGAAGGGCGCGGCATTTTTGACAACATCCGTAAATTCCTGCGTTATCTGCTGTCCTCCAACATGGGGGAGGTGTTGACGGTGTTCCTGGGTGTGGTGGGCGCCGGCGTCATCGGGCTTCAAGCCCCCGGCGTTGCGGTGGTTCTGCCCCTGCTGGCCACACAGATTCTCTGGCTCAACCTCATCACCGACTCCTGGCCGGCGCTTGCCATGGGCATAGACCCCGCGGTCGGCGACGTCATGGCGCGAAAGCCCCGCGCCCGCGATGCGCGCGTGATCGACGCCCGCATGTGGTCGGGGATACTGCAAACCGGCGCCGTCATCGCGGTGGTGACGCTCCTGACCATGGACATGTTGATGCCGGGCGGGCTGATCGAGGGCGACCAGGACCTGGCCGTCGCCCGCACCGCCGGCTTCACCGTGCTGGTGCTGGCGCACCTGTTCAATGCCTTCAACGCGCGCTCGGAAACCGCCACGGCGTTTCGCCACCTTTTCTCCAACCCCTGGTTGTGGGCCGCGCTGGGCTTGTCATTGGGCCTGCAGATCGCGGTGGTCAACCTGGGGTTTCTGAACTACGCTTTCGGCACGGCGCCCCTTACCCTTGAACAATGGCTGCTGTGCGCCGCCATGGCCAGCACGGTCCTGTGGCACGCTGAATTGCGCAAACTGGCTGGCCGGGCCTGGCGCCGGTATGCGCAAACGCGAACCGCCGCAGCCGGCGGCCCGCAATGAACACTTCACCTTAACGACAGCGGAGAAACACCATGATGTCAAAACCCCACCCCGAAAACCGTTACGGCATGCTCTCCATCGGCTTGCACTGGTTCATGCTTGCCTTGCTGGCGGCGGTCTACATCTGCATGGAGCTCAGCGGCACCTTCCCCAAGGGCAGCGACATGCGCAGCGGGCTGAGGACCTGGCACTACATGCTGGGCCTGTCTGTCTTTGTACTGGCCTGGCTTCGCCTGGCGGTCAATCTCCTGCAGCGCGCCCCACCCATAGCCCCGGCGCCGCCGCTTTGGCAAAGCCGCCTCGCCCGGCTGGTGCAGGCCGGGCTTTATGTGCTGATGATCGGGCTGCCCCTGGTCGGTTGGTTCATACTCAGCGCCCGCGGCCAGCCCATTCCTTTTTTCGGGCTGCAACTGCCCGCGCTGATGGCCGAGAACAAAGATGCGGCGGGCTGGATCAAGGACATCCACGAAGCGGGAGCGACGGCGGGGTATTTCCTGGTGGGCCTGCACGCATTGGCGGCCCTGTACCACCACTACCTGCTGCGCGACAACACGCTGGCCCGCATGCTGCCCGGCCGCCGCTGATTCAAATGAAACCCTGGAACAAAGGATGGATGCATGAGACATATTGAACGGCACAGAACCGCACGCATAGGCTGGCTTCGCGCGGCCGTCCTCGGCGCCAATGACGGCATCGTATCGACCGCCAGCCTGATCGTGGGTGTCGCCGCGGCCAGCGCCACCCACGGCAATCTACTGATGACGGGCGTGGCCGCGCTGGTGGCGGGGGCGATGTCGATGGCCGCGGGCGAATACGTGTCGGTGCACTCGCAGTCCGATACCGAGAAGGCCGACCTGGCCCGCGAGCGCGCCGAACTGGCGAAGGACCCCGTGGCCGAGCACCGCGAACTGACCGCCATCTATGCCGCGCGCGGGCTGGACCACGCGCTGGCCCGGCAGGTCGCGGAGCAGCTCATGGCCCATGACGCGCTGGGTTCGCACGCGCGCGACGAACTGGGCATCTCCGACACCATGGCGGCCCGGCCGCTGCAGGCCGCGCTCGCGTCGGCGGCCAGCTTTGCGGCCGGCGCGCTTTTGCCGCTGGCCGTCACCGCAGTGGCGCCCGGCGGCACGCTGATCTGGTGGGTGTCCGGAACCTCCCTGGTATTTTTGGCCGGCCTGGGCGCGATGGCCGCTCGGGCGGGCGGCGCGGCAGTTCTGCCAGGCGCATGGCGCGTGACTTTCTGGGGTGCGCTGGCCATGGGCATTACCGCGGGCGTGGGCGCGCTGTTCGGCGCAGTCGTCTAAGTTCGCTGGCGCACAGACGCATCCGGATGCGGCGCGCAGAGTAACGCCATGTCATCACTGTCCACAACAGGTTTGCCGGCCGGTAGCGCCCAAAACGGGATCGCCCGTTCAGCGATGGATTCCAGGAATTCAATGGGTTTTCTCTGCGCACCGATCGCTCCTTACCACGGCGGAAAGTCCGCAGCCTTGCGCCAGATCAAATGTCGTGCACCCGAAAGCTGAATCTTTCCTTTTGTTGTCTCATCGCATATGCAGATCAATCTGTCGGTGCGTGTTCCTGGGGCAGGGCTAACATTTGAACGATCCGTGTGCCTGGCGGGGCGACAGCCCGCCAGCCTCGTTTCACCTCACTGTTTCCTGCCGCAGCCTCATGCGAGCCACGCAACCAGGAAGTACCCAAATGGCCACTGAAATACGAATGAAACGCTCCGATGGATCTTCCGACCCGGTTTCGTTGCCATTGCCTTCCTGCCAAAGCTGCCAGGAACAGGTTCGCGTCCAGGAACGCGAGCATCTCGCGCGGGAACTGCACGACGCGCTCGGCAGCCTCCTGATGAGCGCCAAGCTTGATATTGCCTGCATACAGCCGGAGCTGGCCGGGATGTCGCCGGCGGCGTCCGGGCATCTCCACCACCTGATGGATATCCTCAATCAGGCCATGGCGCTCAAGCGCCGGATCATCGATGGCCTGGAGCCGCCGCTGCTGTTGAATCAAGGGCTGGCCAAAGCCGTCGCGCGGCTGGCGCAGGATTTTTCCTCGGCGTCCGGGATAGGCGTGACGACCAGCCTGGCCGACGTTGCCCTGCCCGCTTCCGCGCGGCTCGCCGTTTACAGGCTGGCAGAGGAGGCGCTGACGAACATCGGCAAGTATGCAGGCGCCTCCCGTTTCTCCATCACCCTGTGTGAAGCTGATAACGGCGTGCAAGTCGAAGTAGAAGACGACGGCGTCGGCTTTCATGCCGACACCGGCGAAAACTTCGGGCACGGCCTCCTCGGCATGCGACACCGGATTGAAGCGTGCGGCGGAACGCTGATCGTGGAGTCGGAGCCGGGTAGCGGAACACGTTTGCGGGCCCGTCTCCCCGCGAGCGGTGTCGCGGTGCATTGATGGCTCCCATGACATCGCCATCGCTATCGCCAACGAGGTTTGCGGGCCGCTGTCTTGCGCCGGCCGCCATAGCGCTTGCCTGCCTGGCGGCGCATGCCCAGACGACGCCGGTACCCAGCCGCGGGGAGTTGCTGTACACGACGCATTGCATTGCCTGCCACACCGCGGAGATGCACTGGCGCAACAACCGCCGCGCCCATGACTGGGAAAGCCTGAAGGCGCAGGTCCGCCTGTGGCAGGGCAACACCGGGCTGCAATGGGATGAGGCGGATATCGCGGCAGTGGCGGCTTACCTGAATGACTCGGTTTACCGGTATCCGCGCACCGCTCCCGTCGGGCTTGGCTTGCCCGACGCGCCTCAGGGTATTTCCGCCGCGCGCTGAAACCGCCCCGGACATCTTGAGGCCGATGCGGTCTTGCACGCATCGCAAGGCCTCCTCAAAAGCGCCGAAACAGGGGAGAGCCATCATGTGCCGCGCCCTTGACATGRATCAAGMGCGGGCMGCYGCGGCGCTCCTAGACTGCARGCGAACAACACAGGAGAACCACCATGTACAAGCGCATTCTTGTTGCCACCGACGGCTCCACGCTTTCCAAAAAAGCGGTCAAAGAGGCCATCGGCCTTGCGGCATCCCTGGAGGCCGCCCTGGTGGTGCTCAACGTCGTTCCGCGTTACCCCATGAGCTATTTCGAGGGCGGCGCCACCATCTCGCCGCAGGAAGTCGGGCGCATCGAAAAAGACTGGGCCGACAAGGGCCAGGCCATTGCCGACGCGGCACAAAAGTCCGCACAAGCCGCCGGCGTCACCGCCAAGGCCGTGACCGCCAAGTCCGACCTCGTCGCCACGGCCATCATGGCCGCCGCCAAAAAGAACAAGTGCGACCTCATCGTGATGGCCTCGCACGGACGCAAAGGCCTGTCGCGCATCCTGCTGGGAAGCGAGACCCAGCAGGTGCTCACGCACAGCAGCATTCCCGTGCTGGYCCTGCGTTGAGTCCGCACCGAACAAATCCTTTCCGGAGAACACCATGAGAATCCTTCTGGCCGTTGACGGCAGCAAGTTCACCAAAAAAGCCCTGGCCTTCCTGGCTACCCATGAAACCCTGATGGGCCCTGACGCCGAACTGGTCGTGCTGAATGTGCAGCCCGCCGTTTCCCCGCGCGTCAAGACCATGCTGGGCGCCGCCACCGTGCGTGCCTGGCACCAGGAGGAAGCCGAAAAAGTGCTGCATCCCATAGAGCGCTTCCTCCAGCGCCACAACATCACGTTCAAGGCCTCCTGGGTCGCCGGCACGGCAGCCACGCAGATCGTGCAGGCGGCGAAACGCGAAAAAGTTCACATGCTGGTCATGGGCACCCACGGTCATGGCCTGCTGGGCCGCGCCCTGCTCGGCAGCGTCGCCCAGCGCGTGGTGGCGGACATCGACGTGCCGGTGCTGCTGGTCAAGTAGCCGTTTATCTCCCGACTGAAAGCACTCCATGACCACACCGTCAACAACCCCATCCCCGGCGTCGCCGCGGCCCGCCATTCCCACCACGCGGCCGTCCCAGGGCACCCTGGGCCTGGGCTTGCTGGTCGCGCTGGTCATCGGCTCCATCATCGGCAGCGGCATCTTCGGCCTGCCGCAAAACATGGCGGCCGGCGCGGGCGCGGGCGCCATCCTGATCGGCTGGCTGGTGACCGGCGTGGGCATGCTGGTGCTGGCGCGCGTCTACCAGATGCTGGCGCTGCGCAAACCCGAACTGGACAACGGTGTCTACGCCTATGCGCATGCGCTCTCGGGCGATTACATCGGCTTTAACTCCGCCTGGGGTTACTGGATCAGCGCCTGGATAGGCAATGTCGGTTACCTGGTGGCCGCGTTCGGCGCACTCGGGTATTTCTTCCCGGCTTTCGGCGAAGGCAACACCCCCGCGGCCGTCGCCGGCGCGTCGGTGGTCTTGTGGGTGGTGCATGCGCTGGTGCTGCGCGGCATCAACACCGCCGCCTGGGTCAATGCCGTGGTCACGGTGGCCAAGGTCATTCCGCTGCTGCTGTTCATCGTGCTGGCCGCGGCCGCTTTCCAGGCGCCCACCTTCAGCCTGGACTTCTGGGGCGGCGCCAAACTCGGTTCCATACTGGACCAGGTCAAAAGCACCATGCTGGTGACCGTGTGGGTCTTTATCGGCATCGAGGGCGCGAGTGTCTATTCGGCGCGCGCGCGACAGCGCAAGGACGTCGGCAAAGCCACGGTCATAGGCTTTCTGATCTGCCTGGCCCTGCTGATGGCCGTCTCGCTGCTGTCCTTGGGCATCTTCACCCAGCCGGAACTGGCCGGGCTGAAAAACCCCTCCATGGCCGGCGTGCTGGAAAAAGCCGTGGGCACCTGGGGCGCCGTGCTCATCTATATAGGGCTGATCGTTTCCGTGGGCGGCGGTTTCCTGGCCTGGACGCTGCTGGCCGCCGAGTCGCTGTTCACGCCGGCCAACAGCGGCGTCATGCCCGAATGGCTGGGCCGCCAGAGCGGCAAGGGCGTGCCGGCCAATGCCTTGTGGCTGAGCAGCGCCATGGTGCAGCTCTTCCTCATCGTCACCCTGGTGTCCAAGGCGTCCTACCTGGCGCTGATCTCGCTGTCGACCGCCATGATCCTGCTGCCCTACCTGTTCAGCGCGCTCTACGGCTTCAAGCTGGCGATGCGCGGTGAAGATGCGGGCCCGGCGCCCGAAGGCGCCCGCGGCGCGCTGGACCTGCCGGTGGCCGCGCTCGCCTCGGTGTATTGCCTGTGGCTGCTGTATGCCGCCGGCGCCAAATACCTGCTGCTGAGCGCCCTGCTCTACGCCCCCGGCGCGGCCCTGTATTTCATCGCCAAACGGCAGGCCCGCCGTGAGCCCTTCACCCCGGGTGAAAAAGCCATGCTGGCCGCGGTGCTCGCACTCGCGGTGATCGCGGGCTGGATGCTGGCCGCCGGAAAGTTGAGCCTGTGATGGCCGGCGTCCATTCAGAGACGGGCCGGCTGCGCAAGGTGCTGGTCTGCAGGCCGGGCCTGGCGCACACGCGCCTGACGCCCGCGAACTGCCGGGAGCTGCTGTTCGACGACGTGATGTGGGTCGCGCAGGCCAAAAACGACCACTATGCCTTTACCAGCGCCATGACGGAGCACGGCGTGGAAGTGCTGGAACTGCACGACCTTCTGACGGTCACGGTCGGCAACCCGATGACGCGCGACCGGCTGCTGGACCGCGAACTGGCCGGCACCGACTTTGAAGCCGCTGGTGTGCTGCGGCCCTGGCTGCAGGAGTTGCCGCCGGCCCGGCTGGCCGAATTCCTGATCGGCGGGTTGACGCCGGCGGACCTGCCCTTCAAGCTGCCCGGCCTCACGGCCGCCTGCGCCAGCCCCTCGGACCTGCTGCTGCCCGCCCTGCCCAATACCCTGTTCACGCGCGACAGCAGTTGCTGGATAGGCGACGGCGTGGCGCTGGGCTCCATGTACTGGCCCGCGCGCCGGCGGGAAAGCCTGCTCATGGCGACCATCTACCGCTCCCACCCGGCGTTCGCGGGCAAGGTCACCGAATGGTGGGGCGACCCGGGACAGCCGCACGCGCAGGCCTCCCTCGAAGGCGGCGACGTCATGCCGCTGGGCAAGGGACTGGTGCTGGTCGGCATGGGTGAGCGGACCTCGCCGCAGGCCGTGACCCAGCTCGCGCGCAGCCTGTTTACCCACGGCGCCGCGACCCGGGTGCTGGCCGCCCAGTTGCCCAAATCGCGCGGCGCCATGCACCTGGACACGGTGCTGACTTTTTGCGACCGCGACCTGGTGACGGTGTTCCCGGAAATCGTGCAGTCGACTCGCGTGTTCAGCCTTCGCCCCGGCGAGAAGCCGGGTGAGCTGGACGTCAGGGCCGAAACCGCCCCCCTGCTGGAGGTGCTCGCGCAGGCGCTGGGCCTGCCCAAGCTGCGCGTCGTCGCCACCGGCGGCAATGCCTACGAAGCCGAGCGCGAGCAGTGGGACGACGGCAACAACGTGCTGGCGCTGTCGCCCGGCGTCGTCATGGCCTACAACCGCAACACCCATACCAACACCCTGCTGCGCAAGGCCGGCGTCGAGGTCATCACCATCCCCAGCGGCGAGCTGGGGCGCGGGCGCGGCGGCAGCCACTGCATGTCCTGCCCCATCGAGCGCGACGCCGCCTGACCTGTCACCGCGACAAAACGAAAGACGGCCCTCCCCCATGAGCTTTAACCTTCACAACCGCAGCCTGCTGGACCTCAAGGATTTTTCCCAGCGGGACATCCGTTTCCTGCTGGACCTGGCCGCCGAGCTCAAGCGCTCCAAATACGCGGGCAACGAACTGGCGCGCCTGAAGGGAAAAAACATCGCGTTGATCTTCGAAAAAGCCTCCACCCGCACGCGCTGCGCCTTCGAAGTCGCGGTGCACGACCAGGGCGGCCATGTCACTTACATCGACCCGGTCAGCTCGCAGCTGGGCCACAAGGAATCCCTGAAGGACACGGCCCGGGTATTGGGCCGGCTGTATGACGGCATCGAGTACCGGGGCTTTCACCAGACGGTGGTGGAAGAGATCGCGCGCTTCTCGCACGTCCCGGTGTGGAACGGGCTCACGGATGAATCGCACCCGACCCAGGTGCTAGCCGACCTGCTGACCATGCAGGAGTTCGGCGAAAAGCCGCTGCACGAACTGTCTTTTTGCTACCTGGGCGACGCCCGCTTCAACATGGGCTGCTCCCTGCTGGTGGGCGGCACGCAGATGGGCATGGACGTGCGCATCGCCGCTCCCGCCGCGCTGATGCCGCCGCCGGCCCTGGTCGCTGACATGCGCGAACTGGCGAAAACGACAGGCGCGCGCATCACCCTCAGCAGCGATCCCGCCGAAGCCGTCAAGGGCGCCGACTTTCTCTATACCGACGTCTGGGTCTCCATGGGCGAGCCTGACGAAACCTGGAAGCTCAGAATCGAGCAGCTGCTGCCCTTTCAGGTCAACAGCGCGCTGATGAAGGCCACAGGCAAGCCGCGCACCCGCTTCATGCACTGCCTGCCGGCCTTCCACAACCTGGATACCGAGGTGGGGCGCCAGATCCACGAGCGCTACGGCCTCAGCGAGATCGAAGTGACCGACGAGGTTTTCGAATCCGACGCATCCATCGTGTTCACGCAGGCGGAAAACCGCATGCACACCATCAAGGCCGTGCTCGTGGCCACGCTGGCATGAGGCTGATCGTGGCGCTGGGGGGCAACGCCTTGCTGCGCCGGGGCCAGTCGCCCAGCGCGCAGCACCTGCTCGAAAACATCCAGGGCGTGGCGGCCCAGCTGGCGCGCGTCGCGCTGCACCATGAGCTGGTGGTGACGCACGGCAACGGGCCGCAGATAGGTCTGCTGGCCCTGCAGAACTCGGCCTACGCGGCGGTGGCGCCCTATCCGCTCGACATGCTGGGCGCGCAGACCGAGGGCATGATCGGCTACCTGCTGGAGCAGGAACTCGCCAACCGGCTTGCGCCCAACCGCCCCGTGGTCACCCTGCTCACGCGCGTGCAAGTCGATCTCGCCGACCCGGCTTTCGGTCGACCCACCAAACCGATAGGGCCCGTCTACACCCAGGAGGAAGCGCAGCGGCTTGCGCAAGCCATGCACTGGCATGTCGCGCCCGACGGCGAAAGCTTCAGGCGCGTCGTGGCTTCGCCCCTGCCCCTGCGCGTGCTGGCCGTGGATCCGCTGCGCTGGCTGTTGCAACACCAGGCCGTGGTCATCGCCGCGGGCGGTGGCGGCATCCCGGTGGCGCGTACGGCCGGCGGCCGGGCCCTGGAAGGCGTGGAAGCCGTGATTGACAAGGACCTGACCAGCGCATTGCTCGCGCTGGAGCTGGATGCCGACTGCCTGGTGATCGCCACCGACGTGGATGCCGTCTACCTCGACTGGGGGTTGCCGTCGCAGCGCGCCCTCGGCAAGGTCGGGGCGCGGGAACTGTTGGGCCACAGCTTCCCCGCGGGCTCCATGGGCCCCAAGGTGCAGGCCGCCGCCAGCTTCGTCCTCAAGACGGGAAAGAAGGCCTTGATAGGTTCGCTGGCCGGGATCGAGGAGATGCTGGCGGGCCGCGCCGGCACCGAGGTCAGTCCCGGCGGCGGCCCCGCGGCTTGAGACGCAACATCCCCGTTGCGTTTTTTCATCGGGCTTGCGTTGGCGCAAATGAATGGATACCGGCGCCGTGTTCAATGAGCGCATGAAATTCCACCGTTTTTTGCTCGCAGCCTTGCTGGCCTGCGCCGCCCTGGTTCTGGAAGGCGCCCATGCGGAGCCGGCGGGCCGCCGGACCTCCGTGTCGGCCGGTGCCATTGTGGCCAGCCGCGGCGCCGGCGTCGTGGAAATCAGCACCATCAGCGCGTGGGTGCGCGGCGGCAGCGACAGTCCGGAACCGGAATTCGCCCCGCAGGACAGCTTTGGCGACCAGCTGGCGCGGCCGCAACCCATCAGCCTGTCTCGCGGCGAGGTACGCGACCTGGCCTCCGGTTTTGTGCTCACGGCCGACGGTTATATCGTCAGCAGCGCGCATGTGCTGTGGGATGCGGAAGAGGCCCAGGTGCGGCTTGCGGACGGCCGCCACTTTCCCGCCCGGCTGGTCGGGATGGATCGCATCACCGACGTGGCCCTGCTGAAAATCGAGGCCACGGGCCTGTCGCCCGTCCCGATCGGCGACTCCTCCAGGCTCGCCGTCGGCGACTGGGTCGCGGCGATAGGCTCGCCCTTCGGCTTTCCGGGCTCGGTCACCGCGGGCATCGTCAGCGCGAAAAACCGCTTTCTGTCCGGCAGCGGCGAAACCGCCTTCATCCAAACCGACGTGGCGATCAATCCCGGCAGCTCGGGCAGCCCGCTTTTTAATGCCGACGGCGAGGTCGTCGGCCTCAACTCGCTGATCTACAGCGGCAGCGGCGGCTATATGGGCGTGTCGTTCTCCGTGCCCATCAACCTGGCCGTGGACATTGCGGGGCGCCTGCGCTCGCACGGGGAAGTACGGCGCGCTTGGCTGGGGGCCAGGCTGCAGGGCATGACCGCGGCACTCGCGCAGTCCTTCGGGGTGCGCGACCCTACCGGGGCGCTGGTGGTCCAGGTCACGGCGGGCGGCCCCGCCGCGCGGGCCGGTCTGGTGCTCGGCGACATCATCACCGCATTTAACGGGGCCAAGGTCCGGGATTTCAGCAGCCTGGCACTGCAGATGAGCGATCACGGCGCGGGCATTCCCGCGACGCTGGAGGTCTGGCGCCAGGGCCGCAAAACCACCGTATCCGTCGTGCTGGCGGAGTCACCCGCCGCAGGGTTCCGCGCGCCGGCCACTGCGGATTCCAGCGCTCTCCCGAACCTGGGCCTGGCGCTCACCGAAACCGGCAAGGATTTGCGCGCGCAGTTGCGGATAGACGGCGGCCTGCTGGTCCGCCAGGCCGCGGGACAGTCGCGCAGCGAAGGCATACAGCCCGGCGACGTGATCATCGCCGCCAATGAACTCCGGCTGGACAGCGTGGCGGATTTTGATCGCGTGCTGTCGCACCTGGAGCCCGGCGCCGGCGTCGCGCTGCTGGTGTTGCGGGACGGCCATGCGGCCTATGTGCCGCTGCGCATTCCCGCAGCGAAGAAACTTTAGCGGGCCCTGAAGCAGGCGCCGGCTGGCGCAACGAGCAAACGCTTGAGGAATATCAAGACGGGTTCCCCCTCGCCTGTCTAAAGTGGCATCACCACTCTGTGGTGGTGATCACCTCATCCAAGGAACAAGCCATGAAAACCGATCTGCAACTCAAGGCCGACGTCACCGCCGAACTGGCCTGGGAACCCGCCGTCAATTCAGCCGCCATAGGCGTTCTCGTCAATGACGGTATCGTCACGCTCACGGGTCATCTGGACACATTTGCCGAAAAAGTCGCGGCGGAAAAGGCCGTCCGGCGCGTGGCGGGGGTGCGCGGGTTGGCCATCGAACTGGATGTGAAACTGGTGGCGGACCACCATCGCAGTGATTCTGAAATTGCGTCGGTCGCAGCGTCCGCCCTGCGCTGGAGCGCGATGTTACCGCCCGACCGCATCAAGGTCGAAGTGGAAAAAGGCTGGGTCACCCTCACGGGCGACGTCGACTGGGCCTACCAGTGCAGCACCGCCGAGAAATGCGTGCGCGGCCTGGTGGGTGTGCGCGGCCTGTCCAACAACATAGTCGTCAAGCCCACCGTCAGCACGCGGGACGTGGCGGCGGAAATCTCCGCCGCGCTCGAACGCCAGGCCGAGCGCGAGGCCCGGCACATCCAGATCGACGTGAAAGGCGGTGTCGTCACCCTGCACGGCAAGGTGCATTCCCTGGCCGAGCGCGAAGCCGCCGCCGGCGCCGCGTTCGCCGCCAAAGGCGTCACCCGCATCGTCAACAAGCTGGAAGTCGACGCCTGAGCAGCACCTCAAGCGAGGACCCGCCAGGCAGCAAGGGCTGCGGCAAGCAGCCGGCCTCAGCCCTTCACGACCAGCACAGGAACCGGTGCATGCCGCGCGATCTGCTCGGCGTCGCTGCCCATCAAGACGCGGTTCAGGCCGCGCCGCCCGTGCGAGCCCAGCACGATCATGTCGGCATGCACCCGCCTGGCGTGTTCCGCCACCACATCGCAGAGGCGATCGGCGCCCGACTCCAGCAGCACGCTGTCGCAGGCCACGCCCTTTGCCTCGGCCAGGCTGCGCATCTGGGCCAGCAACCTTTCGCCGTCGGTGTGCATCAAGGGAAGTGTCTGCTCGTAATAGGCCCTGGCCGTCTCGAAGCCGTTGACATGGTCCAGCTTATCGATCACGTAAAGAAGCCGCAGGCGCGCGCCGTTCAGGCGTGCCAGTGCAATCGCGGCTTCCAGCGCTTTGACCGAAGTCTGGCTGCCGTCAACCGGAACAAGCAATTGGTGTAATGAGGCCATGTGTGGCTCCTGGCGCCAATGGCGCGGCTGGGGATGGATTCAGTGCCAGTCGCATTGAAAAAGTGCCTGAGCTGTCGTCGGCGGTGATGTCGAAACCGGCGGAGCGCGCCAGCCCGGCCATGGCGGTGTTCTCGCGCAGGCATTGCCCGGCCACCTCGGCGGTGCCTCGCTCGCGCAGGTAATGCAGCAGCTTGTCCATCAGTACCCGGCCCAACCCTTTTCCCTGCCACGGCGCGGCGACCTGGATGGCGAACTCCGCGCGTTCGTTGTCGGGATCACAAACGGCCCGCACCTCGCCCACCATCTCCGGCTCGGCGCCGGCCTGGGGCGCCAGGGCGATGAAAGTCATTTCGCGGTCGTAGTCGATCTGGCTGTAGCGGGCCAGCTCCGAGTGCGGCACCTCGCGGCGCGACATGAAGAATCGCAGGCGCATGTCGGCCGGGGTGGCGCGCGCGTAAAAGGCGGCCAGCCGCCGCCCGTCTTCCGGCCGGATAGGCCGTAAAGACAGGCTGATGCCGTTGAGTTGCACCTCCGCCTCCAGGTTTGCCGGATACGGGCTGATTGCCGGCGGCAATGGCGCGGCCCCAGGAGCGTGAAGGCCCATACGGGCATCCACCGCCAAAACTCCGTGCTCGTCCACAAGCAGGGGATTGATGTCGAGCTCGGCAAGCAGGGTTTGCTCGCATGCCAGCCGTGAAATCTTCTGGAGCACGTCGCGCACGGCGGCGGTGTCTGCCGGCCGGCTTCCCCGGTAGCCGCCCAGCAATACATCCATGCCGGCGCGCGACACCAGGTCCTTCGCGAGCGCATCGTTGACGGGCGCCAGGGCGACGGCGTGGCGCGCGTGGAGTTCGACCGCCGTGCCGCCCTCACCGAAAAGAATGACCGGCCCGAACACCGGGTCGCTGGCCATGCCCGCGATCAGCTCCAGCGCCCCGGGCCTGTCGGCCATGGCCTGCACGACGAAGCCCTGCAGCGCCGCATGCGGCGCCAGCCGCGCCAGGCTCTCGTCCATGCGCAATGCCGCCGCAAGCACCTCGTCGGCGGAGGTGAGCCCGATCTCGACACCGCCGACATCCGACTTGTGGACGATGTCGGGCGACATGACCTTCAGCGCCACCGGGAAGCCGATGCGCCGCGCGAGCGCCGCGGCTTCGTTCGCGTCCCGGGCCCGCCCCATCGGCAAGGCCGCGATGCCGCAGGCCTGCAGGACTTGCTGGACCTGCACGGCGTCCAGCCAGCGTTGCCCGCAGGCCGCGGCCTCCTGAAGGATTTTGCCTATCCGCTGCGTGTCCGGCGGGCCGGCCTGTTCGCCCAGTCCCGGCAATTCCCGCAATGCGGCCTGGTTACGGGCGTAGGCGGCAAGGTGCAGCCATGCCGTGACGGCGCGCTCCGGTGTGTCGAAGCAAGGCACGCCGGCGGCCGAGAAAGCAGCGCGGGCCGAAGCCACCGAAGGCGCGCCCAGCCAGCAGGCCAGCACGGTTTTGCCGCGCTGCGCGACCAGCGGCAGGCAGGCCGCGGCGATGTCGTAGGCCGGGACGATGGCCGTGGGCGCGTGCATGAAGAGCACGCCGTCGACTTCCGGCGCCGCCAGCAGGATGCGCAGCGCGTCCTGGTAACGCGCCACCGGCGCGTCGCCCACGATGTCCACCGGGTTGCCGTGCGACCAGGCAGGCGGCAGGCAGGTGTTCAGCGCGGCCAGGGTGTCCGGCGCGAGTTCGGCCAGCTTGCCGCCGCCCAGGGCCAGCGCGTCGGCCGCCAGCACGCCGGCGCCTCCGCCATTGGTGAGCACGGCCAGCCTGTCGCCCAGCCAGTCCTGCCGGTGCGCCAGGGTCTCGGCTGCGCCGAACAGGTCTTCCAGCGTGTCCACGCGCAGCATGCCGGCGCGCCGCGCGGCTGCGTCGAACACCAGGTCCAACCCGGCGAGCGCGCCGGTATGCGAGGCCGCCGCGCGGGCGCCCTCGGGCGCGCGCCCCGCCTTGACGACGATCACCGGCTTGTTGCGCGCGGCGGCGCGCGCGGCCGACATGAACTTTCGCGCCGAGGTCACGGACTCCATGTACATCAGGATGGCGCGGGTCGCGGGATCGCTGCCGAGGTAGTCGAGCACGTCGCCGAAATCCACGTCGGCGACATCGCCCAGCGAGATGAAATGCGAAAACCCTATGCCCCGGCCGTTGGCCCAGTCGAGCATGGCCGTGGCCAGCGCGCCCGACTGCGTGACGAAGGCGATGTTGCCGGGCAAGGCATTGCCGGGCGCGAAGCTGGCGTTCAGGCCCATGCCGGGCACCAGGAGGCCCAGGCAGTTCGGCCCGGCGATGCGCAGCAGGTGGGGGCGCGCGGCGTCCAGCATGGCGCTTTCCCAGGTCTGGGCGCCCTCTTCCTTTGCCTGCCGCAGCCCCGCCGACATGACGATGGCGGCACGCGTGCCGCGCCGGCCCAGTTCGGCGACGATGGCGGGAACGCAGGCGGCGGGCGTGCAGATGACTGCGAGATCGGGCACGCCGGGCAGCGATGCCGCATCGGGCCAGGCCTGCTCCCCGCCCACGCGCGCGTGGTTCGGGTTGACCGGCCAGATCGGGCCTTTGAAGCCCCCGGCCTTCAGGTTGCGCAGGACGACGGCGCCCACGCTGTTCGGACGGTCGGACGCGCCTATCAGGGCGACCGAGCGGGGTTGAAACAGCGCTTCCAGGTTACGCACACTCATGGATGATTCCCCAGTGAGAAGCGTTGGCGGGCTTCAGCCCTTGACCACCAACACCGGTACCGGTGCATGCCGCACGATCTGCTCGGCATCGCTGCCCATCAACATGCGCGAAAGGCCGCGCCTGCCGTGCGAGCCCAGCACAATCATGTCGGCATGGGCCAGGCGGGCCTCCTCGGCGACCTGCTCGCAAACACGACCGGCGCCCGACTCCACCAGCACGCTGTCGCACACCAGGCCTTGCTCGGTGGCACGGCGCCGCATTTGCGCCAGCATTTTTTCACCGCCGGCGCGCATGAGCGGGAGCAGGTCCTCGCGATACGCCTTGGGGGTCTCAAAGCCATTGACATGGTCCAGCTCGTCGATCACATGAAAAAGCCGTATGTGCGCGCCGTTCAGGCGCGCGAGTCCGATGGCGGTCTCCAGCGCCTTGGTCGAGGTCGGGCTGCCGTCAACCGGCACCAGCAGTTGGTGTATTGAGGCCATGCGATCAGACGGCGCTGGGCGACAAAGTCGTCGGACGCACCGTTTCCTCTTTTCCCGCGCTGTCGCGGACCGCGCTGCCGAACACCTCCAGGGCGGACGAATAGCTGCCGTCGTCCACCGCGCGCGCGGTGAAGGAGGTCGACAGGATCGGAGGCCGGCCGAGAATGCGGTCGATTTCAGCGAAAGCATTGGTCGCGCCCTGCCCGCCCATCACCGAGATGACCGCCACGCGCTGGAGGCCTCGCGCATGGTCCCGCACAAAGCTGCGCATGGGCCCCGCCAGCTCTGCAAGCCAGATGGGCGCGATCAGCACAACCGTCTCAAAACCCCGCGGGTCCGGCCCTTCATAACGAATCGCGGGATGGCGCTTGAACAGCGAATCCATCACGCAGCGCAGCATGCCTGCAGCGCCGGTGCGCGATCGCGCCTCGCTGACCTGGCCGCACGGCCACTTGAATTTGCTCGACAGGAGATCGGCCACGCGGCGCGATGTCCCGGTGTTGGAATAACAAACGATGAGTGTTCGCTCGGACATGGTTGTGCTCCTTGGAGGGTTGCGCGCAAACAAAGCTGCGGTCGGCCGGGCGCTGCGCGGGCATCGGCCACCGGCAAAGGGTATGGCGAACCGCCGGCCCGGCCCTTGAGCTAAATCAAGGGCGGCGGCCTTGCAGGGCCACTGAAACCTGGCGCAAGGCCAGCAGCCACAGCGTCATGGCACCCAGGATCAGCAACAGCCAGGCGCCGCCGCGTCCGGACGGCAGGACAAAACCCATGACTCCTCGCAGCCAGGGCTGCCACAGCACCAGCAAAAGAACCAGGACAACCGCCGTGGCCAGGCGCGGCAGCCAGGCGTTCCTGAGGATGTCCACCGCATGGCGATGGACCAGCACCAGAAGAAACAGGCCCGCGACCAGGCCCAGGAACAGCGTCGTGCGTATCTCGGCCGCCTGCCAGCCCTGCCCCAGCATAAAACTGTTGGCCGCGAGCAGGGCCAGCGCCAGGCCGAAGCCCTGCAGCAGGCCGTAGCTCATGTTGCGCAAGGCGAAGGGCGAATCCGAGGCCGGCTTGGGCGGGCGGCGCATCAGCTCGGGATCCGCCGGCTGCGCCTCAAACAGGATGGAGCAGGCCGGGTCGATGATCAGTTCAAGCAGCACGATCTGCGCCGGCAACAGCAGAACCGGCCAGCGCAGCAAGGCCGGAACCAGGGCCAGCGCCACGATGGGTGCGTGCACCGCGAAGATGAAGCGCACGGCGCTGCGAATGTTGTCGTCGACGTGGCGGCCCTGGCGTATGGCCGTTGCGATGCTGGAAAAGCTGTCGTCCAGCAGCACCAGGGCGGCGGCTTCACGGGCCACGTCGGTCCCGCGCTCGCCCATGGCGATCCCGGCATCGGCGGCCTTGAGCGCTGGCGCGTCGTTGACGCCGTCGCCCGTCATCCCCACCGTGCCGCCGTCGGCCTGCAGCGCGCGCACCAGCCGCAATTTCTGCTCGGGCCGCAGCCGCGCGCAGATGGAGGCGCTCCTCAAGCGGATGCGCAACGCGTCATCATCGAGCGCATCGATGTCCTTGCCCGTGAGCACATCGGAGGGATTGGGCAGGCCCGCCTGGCCGGCAATCGCGCTGGCTGTCACGGGGTGGTCCCCCGTCATCATGATCACGCGAATGCCCGCCTCGCGGCAATCCCGGACCGCTTGCGGCACCGTCGGCCGCAGCGGATCGGCCAGGCCCAGCAAGCCGACAAAGCGCAAGGCAAGTTCCTGCTGGCCCGCGGGCAAACCGGTCCCCACCCAGTCGCCGCACGCCACGCCGAGGACGCGCAAACCCCTGGCGGCCATGTCCTGCACCTGCAATTGCACGGCCTCACGCCTGTGCGCCTCAAGCCGGCACAGGCCCATGACGGCTTCCGGCGCCCCCTTGCAGGCCAGGAAATACCGCCCGGGCGCGCCGCTGTCGTAAGCATGGGTGACGGCCAGAAACTGCGGCGTGAGCGGGTATTGCCGCACTGGCTCAATACCCAGGCGCGCCCTGGAATCCGGGGCCAGGCGGCCGTTTCCGAGTACCCGTATGGCTTTTTCCATGGGATCAAAAGGCTTGAGCGGCGTGGCCAGCATGGCGCATTCGGCCAGTTCCGTGAGCGCCTGGGGAAGCGGCGCATTGCTGCCGGCCCTGAACACAGTGGTGGCGCCCGCCAGCTCCACCAGTTCCATGCGGTTCAAGGTCAAGGTTCCGGTCTTGTCCACGGCCAGCACCGTGATGGCGCCCAGCACCTCGACGGCGTCGACCCGGCGCGTGAGGATTTTTTGCCGTGACAGGCGCCAGGCCGCCAGCGCCAGGAACACCGCGAGAACGACGGGAATCTCCTCCGGCAATACCGCCATCGCAAAAGCGATCGCCGGCAGCAGGCTGGCGACAAAGCCCTGCCCATCCCTGAGCCAGCCCAGCAGGACCAGCAGCACGGCCACCGCCAGCCCGGCGGCGGCGAAACCCCGCACAATGCGCCGTGACTGCCGGTACAGCCTCGAGGCCGGGGCCTGCGTCGTCGCCAGCGCCACGCCGATGCGGCCCATCGCGGTCCGGCCCGCAGTGGCCTGCACCCGCGCGAGTCCCCTTCCCTGCGTGACCACGGTGCCAGCATACAGCGCCGCGCCGCTTTCGCCGTCGGGCTCGTCGCCGCGACCGGTCTCTGAACGCGGCAGCTTGGGTCTGGGCACGGATTCGCCGGTCAGCAGCGATTCATCGGCCTCCAGGGCCCCTTCCAGCAAGTCGGCATCGGCGGCGATGCGGTCCCCCTCGCGCAGCACCAGGACATCACCGCGGACCACTTCGCGGCAGGCGATGCGAAGCTCCCTGCCGTCCCGCAGGACCAGCGCACGAGGCGCCGACAGCTCGCGCAAGGCTTGCAGCGCGCGCTGCGTTTTGCGCTCCTGGAACAGCGTCAACGCAACGATCAGGAAAACCGAGGCCAGCAAAAACGCGGCCTCGGCCGTGTCCCCCAGCACCAGATAACCCCCGCCCGCCGCGAGCAGCATGAGGAACATGGGCTCCTTCACAACGCCCACGGCCGTTCGCCAGAAGCTTTGCCGCTCGCTGCCGGGCAGCAGGTTGGGGCCGTCCGCCCGCAGCCGCGCGGCGGCTTCCTCGTCACTCAGCCCCAGGACACCGGGTGCGGGTTTTCGCGAGCCGGTGGTTCGAGCTACGGTGCTCATTTTTCCGGGGGGACCGGCAAGCGGATCCGCCACCTATTTTTTGGCGCCGGAATCCGCGCCCTTGTCCGCTGCCTGCCGGCCGGCCTCGGCCGACTCCTGAGCGGCTTTTTCCGCGCTTCTCAGGGCATCCTGCGTTGCCTTCATGGCTTTGCGCGTTTGCGCCTCGTCGGGCCGGCCGGCCTTGCGCAGGGCGTCCTCGGCGCGCCCCGATGCCGCGCGCACGGCGGATGYGGCCCGCCTGGCCGCCTCGGCCGCCTTCGCCGCCAGCTTTTTCATGTCGTCGGTGGCCGCGGCAGCCGCCTGCTCGGCTTTCTCGCGGGCCTTTGCGGCGGCTTCGTCCGCCTTGAGCGCCTGCTCCCGGATATTCGCGGCGGCTCGATGCGAAACATCCTGGGCGGCGGTTTCGGCCAGCTGCAGCGTGAGCTTGACCAGGTCGGCCGCCGCGCGGGCGGAATCGGCCGCCTCCTGCGCGGCTTTCTGCGCGACCGCCTTTGAACGCGCGGCCACACCCGCCGGCGCGCTGGAGGCTGCGGTGGGCGCCTGGGTTTTTTCAGGGGCCTGGGCCCGGGCGTCACCGGCCGCGCAGCCCATGGCGCCTGCGGCAAAGGCGGCGGCAATCACAAAAGTGTTGGTATTCACGGTGAGCCTTTCAATGGAGTCGGGGTCAGCCATGATGGCCAGGCCGGGCGACAAAGCACTTGACTTGGCGCAACCGGCGCGCAATGACAGCTTTATGCAGGATTGGAAGCGTCATTCAGGCCCGGGGCGCCCCCCTGCTTCACCCCTGCTTGCGCCAGATCAACATCAGTGTTCTCAAGCGTCATGAAAATCATGGTTGAAACAGACACAAAGACCCTTCACTTTTTCCAGGCCTCCTCATGAAGCACTACGACAACTCACTGGCAGCACACTTCGGCGACATCCTGGCCCGGCGCGAAACCGAATTAAGGGCCGCCCTGGATACGGGCAACAAAAAGGCACTCAGCGATGCACAGCCCGGCAACGGGGAGGTGCAGGACTTCAAGGACCTTGCCGAGCGGGAGTCGCAATCCGACATGGCGGCCATGGATGAGGCGCGCGCCGCGATAGAGCTGTCCCAGGTGCTGGCGGCCAGCCGCCGCTTGCGGGAGGGCAGCTTCGGCCAATGCGTTGAATGCGGCAAGCCCATCGACCTGCGCCGCCTGCAAGCGCTGCCGGCCGCCGCGTTCTGCGTGGCCTGCCAGACCGCCGGCGAAACAACATCGCACCCATTCACCGGCGCTTGATCCGCGTCAATACACCATCCCCAGGCGTCGTCAACATTCATGACGTTCCAATCCTGATAAGGCGCTCACCATGTTCAAACGAATCCTGATCCCTGTGGATGGCAGCGACACCTCCACCAAAGCCCTGGTCGCCGCCCTGCAAATGGCGCGTGAGACCGGCGCCAGCGTGCGGCTGGTGTATTTCGTCAACGAGATGGCCTACCTGGGCGGCATGGACCCCTATGGCGGCTATCCGGCAGATCTGGCCGGCATGATGCGCGAGGGCGGGGCCAAGGTGTTGGCCGATGCCATGGCCGTGGCCCAGTCGGCGGGTGTGGAGGTCAGCCAGGTTTTGCTCGATGAACCCGGAAGTCGCCTGGGCGAAGCCGTGGCCACGGCGGCCAGGCATTGGGGCGCCGACCTCGTGGTGGTCGGCTCGCACGGCCGGCGCGGCCTGGGGCGCGTGCTGCTGGGCAGCGGCGCGGAACAGATCCTGCGGCTGGCGCCTGTGCCGGTCCTGGTGGTCCGCAGCGCGCATCCAGAGAGTTGAATTTCGCCGAAAGCCGGCTCACTTGTGGCGTGAACCGCGGACAGGACCACGGGACTCAACACGGTAAGGTCCAGCAACGGGAATCCGCGCGGCCATTTAAGGCGGGCTCAACTCCTGCGGCCCAAGCACCCGCACCATAAGACCGCCCAGTTCGGTCGAAGCTTCAACTTGCAGCAGCATCCCATGCACGGCCGCGATGCGCCGCACAATGGACCAGCCTAGCCCGCTGCCGCTTTCGGTGTTGCCGGTCACCCGGAAAAACCGCTCACCCAGCCGCTGGCGTTCGCCTTCGGTCATGCCCGGGCCGCTGTCTTCCACACGCAAAACCACCCGTCCATCCTGCTGCTGAACCGACACTTTCACGCGCGCCATCCCAGGGCTGTATCTCACCGCGTTGTCTATAAGGTTGCGCACCAGCACGGTCAGCAGGATTTCGTCGCCCTGAAGATGGCAGGATTGCGCGGCGTCCAGCTCCAGCGTCTGGTTTTTGCTGATGGCCTTGGGTGCCAGCTCTGCGACCACGCGCCGCACCAATGCACTCATGTTCACTGGCGCAGACGCCGGCAGTGCCACCGCATCCAGCCTCGACAGGGTCAGCAGTTGCTCCACAAGCCGTGCCGCCCGGTCGCAGCCCTCGAGCGTGTTGTGCAGCGCGAGCCTTCGCGGCCCTTCGGCGGTTTCGCCCAGCGCCACCTCGGCCTGTGCCCGGATGGCGGCAATCGGTGTGCGCAATTCGTGGGCGGCGTCGGCGGTAAAGCGCCGTTCAGATTCCAGCAGCGCAGCGATGCGCGCAAACAGGACGTTCAGGGCATCAACCATGGGCACCATCTCCGATGGCACGTCGTTCACGGCAAGCGGCACTATGGACGCCGGTTGCCGCTCGGCCAGCGCGTGGCCGAGCCGGCGCATGGGTGCAACACCGCGGTACACGGCCCACCACAGCGCAAGGGCAAGCAAAGGAAGCGCCAGGGCCATGGGCCACAGCGTGCTGCGCAGCACCGCCAGCAAAATGTCGTTGCGGGAGCCCGTTTGCTCCCCCACATACACCTGCACATCCTCCTCTGCGCCGTAGGTGGCAAACACCCGCCACGCTGAGCCGGCGATCTGCACGGTGGTGAAGCCGGTTTTGAAATGTTTGCTGCGCTCGACCATGGGCATGACAGGTGCGTTGGCAGAACGCAGCGTAAGCCGGTTCTCATGAAACACCTGGAACATCACCTTGGGCGCGTAGCGGTGCAGTGTGGGCGTATCAACGCCACGGTCGCCCTCCTCCAGCTCCTTGGCCTGCTGCACCACCAACAGGGCGGCAGCCTGGGCCAGGTGGCCATCAAGCAGCTCGTCAAGTTCATGGCTCGCATCCAGCCATGTCAGCGCCGCGGTCGCCAGCCAGACCGTCAGCACCACGGAAAGCACCATGGCCATCAGGCGGCCCTGCAGGGAGCTCGGCCGCGGAATCACGATTTCGGCGCGTCGCGCTGCAACATATAACCGACACCACGCACCGTATGGACCAGCGCGCTGCCCAGCTTGCGCCGCAGGTTGTGGACATGAACTTCCACGGCGTTGCTCTCCACCTCCTTGCCCCAGCTGTAGAGCTGCTGCTCAAGCTGTTCACGGGAAAGGACACGGTTGGCGCTGAGCATGAGCGCTTGCAACAGGTCAAACTCGCGGGTAGACAGTGTGACGGGCTGGCCAGCCTGGTGCACGGAGCGGGCGGCCGGGTCGAGCACGACATCCTGCGCACGCAGGCACTCCTGCGGCTGGCCGTGCGCACGGCGCACCAGCGCGCGCAGGCGGGCGGCGAGTTCCTGCATATCGACCGGCTTGACAACGTAGTCATCGGCCCCGACATCGAGCCCGCGTATGCGGTCCGGCACCGCGTCGCGGGCTGTCAGTACCAGCACAGGGGTCAAGAAGCCCGCCCGCCGGATGCCGGCCAGGACCTCCAGGCCGTCCTTGCGCGGCAATCCGAGGTCGAGCACGGCGGCGTCATAGACCTGTGCGCGCAACTCGCGTTCCGCGGCCATGCCATCGCGAACCCAGTCAACCTGAAAGCCAAGCTGTCTCAGGCCGGACTGCAGGCCGTCACCCAGCAGCGTGTCGTCTTCAGCAAGCAGGATGCGCATGCGGCGATTGTCCCATTTGTTCCACGGAGGCGCTCAGTCGTGATCACCCTCCACGCCGGCAGCTTTCGCCGCTGCTGCGGGCCGGTCCATCAGGCGGCCGGAGGGAGCGCCTTGCCATTGCAGCCACCAGAAGCCCAGCACCGCCACGAGCATCAGGATTGCCACGCTGCGCCAGGCCCGTGCAACAGCGTCCTGAGGGCGGCCGGTCTTGTAGCCGGTGACCATGGCCCACACCAGGTTCTCACGGTGCAACCAGCTGGCAGCCAGCACACCGGCAATATGCAGCCCCACCACCGCCAGCATGGTGTTGGCGGCCAGCTCATGCAGGTCTTCCAGCCAGCCGCCACCAAGATCGCTGTAGGTGGCCCAGCCCGTCGCCGCGATCAGCGCGGCCAGCCCCAAAAGCGCCACGATGGCCATCGCGCCGGCCGGATTGTGTCCGACATGGCGCTCCGGCCGGCGGCGCAGCAGGGCACGCAGGTAGCCTGCCACCGCGCGCGGTCCGCGCACAAAGCTGGAAAAACGCGCGTAACGCGTGCCGATCAGGCCCCAGAGCACACGAAAGATCACCAAACCGGCCATGGTGTAGCCCAGCGTGACATGCAGCAGTCGCCAGCTTTCGCTTTCGGCGGTAATGTAGGCCCCCGTAAAACTGAGCACCAGCAACCAGTGGAAAACACGCACCGGCGCGTCCCAGACAAGCACCCTGGCCGCGGCCTGTGCTTGAGCGGGTATTTCAGCCGAAGGGTCGGCCGAAGGGGTGCCCGCCGTGTCAGCGGGGGATGCGGATGTCGCGCTCATTGAATTCTCCTTGGTCAGCTCGTGTATGGCAGGCGATGCAGTTGGCTGCGCTTTTGACCGCCGGCAGTTTCCAGGTGGCGGGTGCCACCTCATCGTGTTTGCGGATGAACCACGCGGAACGGGTGATGCGATCCTGCGGCGGCTCTTGCCTCACGCGTTTGTAGGTACCCGCGTGGGTGTCCAGCCAGACGGACAGGTCCTTGACCGTGGCCGCGTCCAGCGAAGCGTCGGTGCCGTAATGGTTCTTCAGGTTGCCCATTACGCGCTGCCACGACGCGGCAGGCAGCATGCCCGGCGGGTAAGCCACATGGCAGGCGGCGCATTCCTGCTGGTACTTCGGCAGCAGCGGCACCAGACGCCCGCCGTCGGCCAGCGCGGTGTGCGCAACGCCCACTGCGGCAAGCAGGCCGGCGCAGTAGGTGTAGAAGCGGGAACGAAGATGAAGAACCATGATGTTTTCCTTTCCGGAGGGTGTGTTGCCGGCGTCAGGGCTTGAGCGTGAGCAGCCAGCTCAGCACATCGGCCTTTTCGGCTGCGCTGCATTCGCGGCCCAGCACGTCGTTGCAGTTGCGGCGGAACCATTTTTCGGTTTTCACTGCATCCGTAAAACGCTCAGGGTTGAAGGCCGGCGCCAAGGGGCCGATCGACTTGCCGGTGGAGGCGTGTTTGCCAGCCTGCGTGGGCACGGTGCCGTGGCAGGAAGCGCAGCTCCATTCGCGGCCCTGCCGCGTGGTGAACAGCTGCTGGCCCCGGGCCGGCACGGCAGGCGCACCGGCTTGGGCGGTGTAGCCGCCCAACATCTCCGCCGGCGTGGCTGCCCGGACGACCTGCGTACATACCGTGCCGGTGAGGCAGGCTGCGGCGATTGCGAGGCGGAGACCCCTGCGGCATGGGGGCGACGACGAAAAGTTCATGGGAGATACCTCTTTTTTGAATGGCTTCATGATGTTGCGCCGTCCTTAGGGTTTTCTTAAGCGGAATGCGCTGTGCCCGAAATTGCGGCCGCAGGAGGCGCCGACCCTGTTTGACACGCCCGTTTGACCGGAATCAAACGGAGTTCCCGGTCCCGGCCTATCCT
This sequence comes from Polaromonas sp. P3_B1, assembly GCF_056402935.1. Taxonomy (NCBI): domain Bacteria; kingdom Pseudomonadati; phylum Pseudomonadota; class Betaproteobacteria; order Burkholderiales; family Comamonadaceae; genus Polaromonas; species Polaromonas sp. P3_B1. Next base: position 21,455 of record NZ_JBFUGK010000025.1, on the reverse strand, counting down.
CTTGCCATGCCCATCCAAGACGAGGCCCTTCTTTCCGCCCGCGAGCTGGTCCATACGCTGGCCGGTGTTGCGGGCGCGCGGGTGATAGAGACGCACATCTCCTGGGTGCTGCTGGGGCCGGAGCTGGCCTGGAAAATCAAGAAGCCGCTTCGACTGCCCTTCGTCGACTACGCCGGCCTGCAGGCCAGGCGGCACTTCTGCGAAGAAGAAGTCCGCCTGAACCGGCGGCTCGCGCCTTCGCTGTACCTGGGGGTCACGCGCATCACGGGAGCGCCGCATTCACCGCAACTGGATGGCGAGGGACCGGTGCTCGAATACGCGGTGCGCATGCGCCGCTTTGCGCCGGGCGCCCTGTTCAGCGAAAAAGCCGAGGCGGGCGATCTGGGTGCGGCGGACATTGACGAACTGGCCGCGCTGCTGGCCGGCTTTCATGCAAGCGCGCCGCGTGCCGAGGCCGCCGGTGGTTTCGCGGGCCCACCGCAACGCCGGCAGGCGGCGCTGGCCGCGCTTGACGGCGCGCGGCCGCTGATGGACGAGGCCGCGCACGCCGCGCTCAAGGCCTGGCTCGAGGCCGAGGCGATGGTCCTCGCGCCGCTGTGGACCGCGCGGCTGGCGGACGGCCATGTGCGCGAATGCCACGGCGACCTGCACCTGGCCAACGTCGTGCGCCTGGAGGGCGGTGTTGCGGCCTTCGACGGCATTGAGTTCGAGCCGGCGTTGCGCTGGATAGACGTGCTGGACGACATCGCTTTTGTGGTGATGGACCTTTGGGCCCATCAGCGGCGGGACCTGTGTTTCCGCTTCCTCAATGCCTGGCTGGATGTGACGGGCGACCACGGCGGCCTGCCGGCGCTGCGCTTTTCCGTCGTCTACCGGGCACTGGTCCGGGCTCAGGTGGAGCAGTTGCGCAGTGCCGACAGCCCAGCCGCGCGCCGCTACCTGGACACGGCGCTGGCCTGGGCCGCACCCGGCAATGCCCGCCTGTTCATCACCCATGGCTTGCCGGGCTCCGGCAAAACCTTTGCCTCGCAGCGCATCGTCGAACGGGAGGGCGCGATCCGCCTGCGCTCCGACGTTGAACGCAAACGCCTGCACGGCCTGGGCATGCTGGAGGATTCGCGTGCCAAAGGGGTGGACCTGTACCAGGCCGACACCACAGTGCGTATCTACGCGCACCTCTTTGCCGTGGCGCGCACAGCCCTGCAAGCGGGATACCCGGTGATTCTCGACGCGGCCTTCCTGCGCCGCACCGAGCGCGAGCGGGCGCATGCACTGGCGCTGGCCCTGGGGGTGCCGTTTTGCATCGTGGCCTGTGAAGCGCCCCTGGCCGTGCTGCGCGCGCGCCTGCTGGCCCGCCGGGGGGATGCCTCCGAAGCCGACGCCGCCGTGCTGGACCGCCTGCGGGAGACGGCGCAAGCGCTGTCCGCGCGGGAACGCGCTTTCACGCAAGCGCCGCCTCCGCCCGGGTGACGCGCACGCGGCCCGCACTTGCGTTTTATCAAGGCCGGCGGCGCTCACCGTGCCTACAGTGGCAGGAAACACCGCCATGCAAGAAACTCCCCACACGCCCACCGCCAACCGCTTGCGCCTGCGCAGGCTGGGCATAGACACCTACCAGGAACCGGTGCTCTACATGCACCACGACTGCCCCGTCTGCCGCTCGGAAGGCTTCGAAGCGCAGTCGCGGGTGGAGCTGCGGCTGGACGGCCGCACCATCGTGGCGACGCTCAATGTGGTCAGCGGCGACTTTCTGTCGCCGGATGAAGCCGGCTTGTCCGAGGCCGCCTGGCGCCTGCTTGGCGCGAGGCCGGATGCGGAGGTTTCGCTGCACCACCCCGCGCCGCTCGAATCGCTGGGCCATGTGCGCGCCAAGGTCTACGGAAAGCGCCTGGGCCAGGCGGCCATTGATGCCGTGATCGGGGACGTTGCGGCGGGCCGCTATTCGGACCTGCAGCTTGCAGCCTTTGTGACCGCCTGCGCGGGCGAGCACCTGGATACGGACGAAACCATCGCGCTCACGCGCGCCATGGTCAACGTCGGCGAGCGCATGCACTGGGGCGAAGGACCGGTCATGGACAAGCATTGCGTGGGCGGCCTGCCCGGCAACCGGACCACCATGGTCATCGTGCCCATCATCGCGGCCTGCGGGCTGCGCATGCCCAAAACCTCGTCGCGCGCCATCACCTCACCCGCCGGAACGGCCGACACCATGGAGACCCTGGCGCCGGTGGACCTGGACGTGGCGCAGATACGCCGCACGGTCGAGCGCACCGGCGGCTGCATCGTCTGGGGCGGCGCCGTGCGGCTCAGTCCGGCCGACGATGTGCTGATCCGCGTCGAGCGCCCGCTGGACCTGGACAGCCAGGGGCAGCTTGTCGCTTCCATCCTGTCGAAGAAGGCTGCAGCCGGTGCCACGCATGTGCTGATCGACATGCCCGTCGGGCTGACCGCCAAGGTTCGCAGCGCGCATGCCGCCCACCAGCTTGCGCGGCAACTTGAGCAAGTGGGCCAGGCCCTGGGCCTGCGGATGCGCGTGGTGCAGACGGACGGTGTGGCGCCCGTGGGCCGCGGCATAGGCCCCGCGCTGGAGGCGCGCGATGTGCTGGCGGTGCTGCGCCGCGAGGATGGCGCGCCGGCCGATCTCGCGCAGCGCTCCCTGCACCTTGCCGGGCAGATTCTTGAGTTCGGCGGCGCCGCGCCGGCCGGCGGCGGCATCGCGCTGGCCACCGCCGTGCTCGAGGACGGGCGCGCCTGGAAAAAATTCCAGGAGATCTGCGAAGCGCAGGGCGGCCTGCGCGAACCCCCGCTGGCCGCTTGCCGCCAGCCCGTGCCTTCGCCGCGCGCCGGCACCGTGATCGCCATCGACAACCGGCGCCTGGCCCGCATCGCCAAACTCGCGGGAGCGCCCATCTCGGCTTGCGCCGGCATCGCCATGAATGTGCAGCTGGGCGCGGTCGTGGAGCGCGGCCAGCCCTTGTTCACGCTGCACGCGGCCTCGCCGGGCGAGCTGGCCTATGCGCTGGAATACGCCACCACGCAGGCCGAAGCCGTGCATGTGATGGAGGATGCGCGATGAAGCGCGAACCGATGCTGGTCCTCGCCCTGCCCGGCGGGGCGCCGCTGGCCGCGGCGCTGGCGCGCAGCCTGCGCTGCGGCTGGAGCGAGCTGGCGCTGCACCATTTCCCCGACGGCGAGACCGGCGTACGCATAGACGCCGCGGTCGAGGGCTGCTGCGTCATGCTGGCCGGCAGCCTGGACCAGCCGGACGCCAAGACACTGCCGCTGTTTTTTGCGGCGGACGCGGCGCGCGAACTGGGCGCCTCGCAGGTCGGCCTGGTGGCGCCCTACCTGGCCTATATGCGGCAGGACAAGCGCTTTCATCCCGGCGAAGCCGTCACCTCGCGCAGCTACGCGCGGCTGCTGTCCGCGTCGCTGGACTTCCTGGTGACCGTCGACCCGCACCTGCACCGCGTGCACGGGCTGGGCGAGATCTATTCCATCCGCACGCAGGTGGTACCGGCGGCCCCCCTGATTGCCCGCTGGCTGCGCGGCCATGTCGCGTCGCCCTGGCTGATCGGGCCCGACGAGGAGAGCGCGCAGTGGGTCGCCGAAGTCGCTAGGCTGGCCGGCGCCCCCTGGAGCGTGCTGCGCAAAACGCGGCGCGGCGACCGGGACGTGGGCGTCAGGCTGGCAAGCCCCGAACGCTGGCCGGGGCACGTGCCGGTGCTGCTCGACGACATTGTTTCCACGGGCGAAACCATGCTCGCCGCGGCGAGCCTGCTGAAAAAAAACGGGCTGGGCGCCCCCATTTGCATCGCCGTGCATGCTCTGTTTGACGCACAGGCCCAGCACCGGTTGCTTGAAGCGGGTGTGTCGCGCGTACTGAGCTGTGACACGATCAGCCACCCCTCCAACGCCATTCGCATGGCCCCCTTGCTGGCTTGCGCCGTGCGCCAAATCTACGCGGACCAGGGCGCAACAAGCCAGCCGGCCTGAAACCCGCGACTTCAGCAACATCCCAAGGAGCAACAGCATGACCACCATGAGTAAATTCGCCCTCGGCCTGATGGGCAAACTGCGGCCCCTGCCTTCGCTGGGCGATGCGGCCCCCGTGCTCACCCTGCCGCCGCCCGACAGGCTGGGCGGCCTGCCGCTGATGGAAGCGCTGGCCGCGCGCCGCTCCCGCCGTGAATACAAACGGGACAACTTGCCGCGGCAACTGCTGTCCAACCTGCTGTGGGCGGCCGGCGGCGTCAACCGCGACGGGGGCGGGCGCACGGCGCCTTCGGCGCTCGGCTCGCACGAAATCGATATTTTTGCCGCCCTGCCCACGGGCGCTTATCGCTACGACGCCGCCAGGCATGAATTGCAGCTGGCCGCGGGCGCCGACCTGCGGCGTGTCACGGGTTACCAGGACTTCGTCGATGACGCGCCCCTGGACCTGGTTTATGTCGTGAACCAGGCGCGCATGGGCTTCATCCCCGCCGGCCGGCGCGAGGCCTACGCCCACGTCGCGGCCGGGGCCATGGCGCAAAACGTCTACCTCTATACCGCCAGCAGCGGCCTGGGCGCGGTGCTGCGCGCCTGGATAGACCGCGAGGCGATCGCCGACGCGCTGGGCCTGACGCACGACCAGCAGGTCCTGCTCTCGCAGACCGTTGGCTACCCGGCGGCGGCATGATCCGCGCCCACCAAAGCCGCGGGCCTTGATGGAAATCAAGCCATCACCGCCGGGCACGGCCTAGAGTCGCCGCTACGGCTGCAACGACCGCATCTCGCGCTGATTTGCCCACCTGTGCGGTAGCCGTAGCGCAAGGAAATTTCCGTGTCCAGCCACTTTCATGACATTGCCGCCATCACGGGCCAGCCGCAAACCCCTGCGGGCGCGCCTGACACGCAGCCGCCGGCGGCCGGCAAGCCGGTGCTCGCCGTGCACCAGCTTTGCAAGACCTATGGCGCGGGCGAGACGGCCGTGCGCGCGCTTCGCGACGTCAATCTGGAGGTGCAGTCCGGCGAGTTCATCGTGCTTCTGGGCGCATCGGGTAGCGGGAAATCGACGCTGCTCAACATCATCGGTGGGCTGGACGTTCCCACCAGCGGCGAGCTTGAATTCGACGGCCGTGCGCTGCACGACGCCGGCGACGCGGAGCTCACCGCGTACAGGCGCGGGCATGTGGGCTTTGTGTTCCAGTTCTACAACCTCATCCCCAGCCTCACGGTGCGCGAGAACGTGGAACTGGTGACCGACATCGCGGACAAGCCTATGCCGGCGGACGAGGCGCTGGCCCTGGTGGCCTTGTCGCATCGGCGCGACCATTTTCCGTCGCAACTTTCCGGTGGCGAGCAGCAACGCGTGGCCATCGCGCGCGCCATCGCGAAGCGGCCGCGCCTGCTGCTGTGCGATGAACCGACAGGCGCGCTGGACTACGCCACCGGCAAGCTGGTGCTGGAAGTGATCGCGCAAATCAACACCAGCCTGGGAACCACGGCCATCGTGATCACGCACAACGCGGCCATCGCGGGCATGGCGGACCGCGTGGTCAGGCTCGTGGACGGCCGCGTCGCAGGCATCGAGGTGCCCGCGCGCAAGCTGACACCGGCGGAACTGTCATGGTGACGGCATGACGGCGCTGGACCGCAAAGTGCTGCGCGACCTGCGCCTGCTGTGGAGCCAGGCGCTGACGATCGCGCTGGTCGTGGCCAGCGGCATAGGCGGTTTTATCGCCTGCCTTTCGGCCGTGGACACTTTGTCGCTGGCGCGCGAGCGCTTCTACGCGGACGGGCATTTTGCCGACGTCTTCGCGGTGGTGCGGCGCGCCCCGCAGGAACTGGCGCTGCGCCTGGCCGAAGTGCCCGGCGTGGTCGACGTCCAGTCCACGGTGGAGGCCTCCGCGCGCGTTTCCGTGCCCGGCAGCACGGAGCCGGTCGTGGGCCAGCTGATCGGGCTGGATAGCCGCGCGCCGCAGCGGCTGAACCTCGTGAGGCTGTACGCGGGCCGGCTGCCCGCGACGGGCTCGCGCGCGGGCGCCCTGGAGGCGGCCGTGTCGCGGGGATTCGCGCTGGCACACCACCTGGAGCCGGGCTCGCAGGTGACGGCGCTGGTCAACGGCAAGCAGCGCGTGCTTCGCATCACCGGCATCGCCCTGTCGCCCGAATACATCTTCGCGGGGCTGTGGGGCATGCCCGACCTGCGCGCCTTCGGCGTGTTCTGGGTAGACAAGGATGAGCTGGCCGCCGCCATGGACATGGACGGGGCCTTTAACCATGTGGCGCTGAAGCTGACGCCCCAGGCTTCGGAATCCGCCGTGGCCGAGGCGGTGGACGCGCTGCTGTCGGACAGTGGAGGCCAGCCGGCGCACGGGCGAACCGAGCAGACCTCCCATGCCATGCTGGACAACGAGATCCACGAACAACGCATCCTCGGCACCGTGCTGCCGCTGATTTTCCTGGCGGTGGCGGCCTTCCTGCTGCACGTGGTGGCCGCGCGGCTGGTGGCAACCCAGCGGGAGCAGGTTGCGGCGCTCAAGGCGCTGGGCTATCGCAACAGCAGCATCGCGCTGCACTACCTCAAGCTCATGGCGCCCATGGTCGGCGCCGGCTGGCTGGCCGGCCTGGCCCTGGGCAAGTGGCTGGGCGTGATGCTGGCGGGGCTGTATGCGCAGATCTTTTTTTTCCCGGGGTTCGATCACATCGTTTCGCCGCCGCTGGTGGTGGCGAGCCTGGCCATCGTCTCGGTCACGGCCGCGCTGGGCACGCTCACGGCGATCGCCGCGACGGTCCGGCTTGCGCCGGCGGAGGCGATGCAACCCCCGGCGCCCGGCCGTTTCCGGCGCTCGCTGCTCGAACGCGTGCCGCACCTGCGGCCCGCGGCGGCCTTGCGGATGATCCTGCGCAACATCGAGCGCCGGCCGCTGCGGGCGGCGGTGACGACGGGCGGGATCGCGGCGGCGGTGGCCATTGTCATCATGGGAAACTTCTTTCGCGACGCCATCGAGGTGATCGTCGACACCTCGTTCAACCTCGCCATGCGCGCGGACATCGCGGTATGGACGACCGACCCGGTGGACGCCGGGGCGGCAAGGCTGCTGGCGCGCCTGCCGGGGGTGCTGCAGGTCGAGGCGGGCCGCGGCGCGGCGGTGCGCTTCGTGCACGGCCAGCGCCGGGAAACCGGCACCATCCAGGGCTATGCCCAGCCCCCATCGCTGCGCCGCGTCATCAACGTGGACCGGCATGAGGTGGTGCCGGCCCCGGACGGCCTGCTGATGAGCGACCGGCTTGCGGCCAAGCTCGACCTGCGCGTCGGGGACACGGTGACCGTGGAGGTCCGGGAAGGCCGGCGCCCGGTGCGCGAGGTGGTGGTCACCCGCATCGTGCGCGACATGATGGGCCTGAACGCCTACATGGACCGCCGCGCGCTCAACCGGCTGCTCGGCGAGGGCGATGTCGCGTCGCTGTTCAGCCTGTATGTGGAGCAAGGGACTGCCCCGGCGGTGCTCCAGGCCACGCAGGCCATGCCGCGCATCGCCGGGGCCTTCAGCAAGGCCACCATGCTGCGCAACATGCGGGAAGTCACGGCGCGCAACATCCTGATCATGAGCAGCGTGCTCACGGCCTTCGCGGCCGTGATCGCCGTGGGCGTGGTCTACAACAACGCGCGCATCGCGCTGTCCGAGAGGACCTGGGAACTGGCGAGCCTGCGCGTGCTGGGCTTCACGCGCGCCGAAGTCTCCCTGCTGCTGCTGGGCGAGCTGGCGCTGGGCATTGCCGTCGCGCTGCCGCTGGGCATGGCGATGGGCTGGGCCCTGACGCACGGCATCGTCGAGCTGATGCGTTCCGACCAGTTCTACTTTCCCGTGCTGATCCGCGCGCGCACCTATGCCTGGGCCGCGCTGTGCGTGGTGGCCGCCGGCGTGGCCAGCGCGCTCGTGGTGCGCCGGCGGATCGATGCGCTGGACATGGTGGCCGCCCTCAAGACGCGGGAGTAAGGCGGCATGCGGGCCTTCACGCCGTGCCTTGATCCAGATCAGAGCACAGGCAGGCGGATCCGCCTACTCTTGGCCGCACGCGCAGCTTATGTCCAGCCTTGAGGAAATCACCATGAAGTTTCACCAACGCCCCGCCGCATCCGGCGCGCACGGGTGGCGCCCATGAAGCGCAAGCAATACCTGATATCCGCGGCGGCCGTGCTGGCCCTCGCGGCGGCCCTGGCCTGGGCTTTCGCGCCCCGCCCCGTCGAGGTCGAAACCGCGCGGGTGCGCACCGGCCTGTTCGAGCAGGCGGTGGAAGAGGACGGGCGCACCCGGCTGAGGGACCGCTACACCATCTCGGCGCCCGTGGCGGCAAGACTGACCCGGATTGCGCTGCGCGCGGGCGACGCCGTGAACCAGGGGGACGTGGTCGCCGAACTGCTCCCGGCCATGTCGCCCATGGTGGACGGCCGCAGCCTGCAGCAGGCCGTGGCGCGCCTGGGTGCGGCGGACGCGGCGCTGGTCCGCGCGAAAGCCCAGACGGCCCAGGCGACGGCGGCGCTGGATGAAAGCCTGCTGGACCTGCAGCGAACCGAGGAGCTGGCGGCCGTGGGTTTTGTGTCGCCCTCGCGCATGGATACTGCGCGCCTGGCCGCCACGGCGAACCGCCGCGCGCTGGATGCGGCCATCGCGGCGCAGGAAGCCGCGGCGCATGAGCAGGAGTTCGCGCGTGCCGCGCTGGCGCCGTCCGAGCCCGGGCGCGCGGGCCGGCCCCTGGTTCTGCGCTCCCCCGTCTCCGGCCGGGTTCTTCGGGTCGCGCAGCCTAGCGAGGTGACGCTGGCCGCCGGAGCCGCATTGCTGGAGATCGGGGACGCGGCGCGGCTCGAAGTCGTCAGCGAACTGCTCACCGCGGATGCCGTGCAGGCGCCCGAGGGCGCGCGCGTCATCATCGACCGCTGGGGCGGTCCCGCGCTGGAAGGACGCATCCGGCAGGTGGAGCCGGCCGCCTTCACCAAAGTGTCCGCCCTGGGAATCGAGGAGCAGCGCGCCAACGCCGTCATCGATGTGCAAAACCCCAGCGAAGCCTGGCGCGCCGTGGGCGACGGTTTCCGCGTCAATGTGCGCATCGTCACGGCCAGCGTTCCCGGGGCGCTCATGGTTCCGGTGGGCGCCGTGTTTCCCCATGCTGGAGGGATGGCGGTTTACGTCGTTGAAGGCCGGCGGGCCCAGGTGCGGGCGGTGGACGTGCGGGCGCGCAACGGCAGCGATGCCTGGCTGCGAGGAGGCCTTGCCGAAGGCCAGGAAGTCGTGCTCTATCCGGCGGCGCAAGTGCGGGACGGGGCACGGGTGCGCGCCCGCGTGCCCTGAGCGCGGGCCGGACGGCCTGGCGGTACCCGGGGATTCCCGGCAGCCGGCCGATGCGCCGTCCGCTTGACGCAGCGCAATGCGCCCTGCGGGCAAGCGCCTAGAGTGTCCTTTCCCCACTGGAGGCCAATCCATGATGCGCGCAATGGTTCTGCATAAACCCGGCCGGGCGCTGCGCCCGGAGACACGCCCGATTCCGGCGCCCGCGGCCGGCGAGGTGCGGCTGCGCGTCGAAGCCTGCGCGGTATGCCGCACCGACCTGCACATCGTGGACGGCGAACTGCCCCTTCCGCGCCTGCCGCTGGTGCCCGGCCATGAGATCGTCGGCATCGTCGAATGCCTGGGCGAAGGCGTGCTCGCCCTGCGCGCCGGTGATCGCGTCGGCGTGCCCTGGCTCGCGCATACCTGCGGAGACTGCGCCTTCTGCCGCCTGGGACGCGAAAACCTCTGCGACCACGCGACCTTCACGGGTTACGGGCGCGACGGCGGTTTTGCGACCCACGTGCTTGCCGAGGCCGCTTTCTGCATGCCCCTGGCGCGATCGGCCGACGCCGTCCATACGGCGCCGATGATGTGCGCCGGGCTGATCGGGTGGCGGTCCTTGCGCATGGCGGGCGACGACGCGGAAAAGCTCGGGCTCTACGGCTTCGGGGCGGCCGCCCACCTGGTCGCCCAGGTCGCGCAGCGGCAGGGTCGCAAGGTCTACGCCTTTACGCGCCGGGGCGATACCCAGGGCCAGGCCTTCGCGCGCTCGCTGGGCGCGGTATGGGCCGGCGGGTCGAACGAGACGTCGCCCGAGCGCCTGGATGCGGCGATCATTTTTGCGCCCGTGGGGGAATTGGTGCCCATGGCACTGCGCGCGGTGCGCAAGGGCGGCCGCGTCGTCTGCGGCGGCATCCACATGAGCGACATCCCGTCTTTTCCCTACCGGCTGCTCTGGGAGGAGCGGCAACTGGTGTCGGTCGCCAACCTTACGCGCGCCGATGCGGCGGGCTTCCTGCATTTCATCGCGGCGCATCCGCTGCGCGCAGAGACCACCACCTACCCGCTGGAGCAGGCCAACGAGGCGCTGGCGGACCTGCGGGCCGGCCGGCTCAACGGAGCCGCCGTACTCGTGCCTTGAGCCCGCCGCCACATCAGCCGGGTCGGCCCGCCCTCCCCCCTCGCCCTCACACCGTCAAATGCAGTTTCTCTGCGCTATGTCAAACAGGCCGGTTTGCGGCACGCCTAAGCTGGCGCCATGAAAGTCCAATTCCTGGGTGCCACCGACACCGTCACCGGCTCCAAATACCTGGTCCGCTCCGGCGATGCCGCTGTGCTGGTCGATTGCGGCCTGTTCCAGGGCTACAAGCCGCTGCGCCTGCGCAACTGGTCGCCGCTGCCTGTGGATCCGGCCGGCATAGCCGCCGTGATCCTGACCCATGCCCACATCGACCACAGCGGCTACCTGCCGCTGCTGGCGCGCCAGGGTTTCAAGGGCAAGGTGTTCTGCACGCCGGGCACGGCGGACCTGTGCCGCATCCTGCTGCCCGACGCCGGCCACCTGCAGGAGGAAGAAGCCGAATACGCCAACCGGCACGGTTTTTCGAAGCACGCGCCGGCGCTGCCCCTGTACACACGCGAGGATGCGCTGCGCTGCCTCAAGCTGCTGCACCCGGTGCCCGCCGGCAAGCATTGGCAGCCGGCGCCGGGTCTGAACGCCAGCCTCACGCCTTCGGGCCATATGGTGGGCTCATCCTTCGTGCGGTTGGACAACGGCTCGCGCTCCCTGCTGTTTTCCGGCGACATAGGCCGGCCCAACGACCTGGTGCTCAAGCCGCCCTCGCCCATGGACGGCGCCGACTACCTGGTGGTGGAGTCCACCTACGGGGACCGGCTGCACAAGGACTCCGACCCCCTGCTCGCGCTGGGCCAGGTGATCAATCGCACGGCAGCGCGCGGCGGCGTGGTGGTGATCCCGGCCTTTGCGGTGGGGCGCGCGCAAAGCCTGCTGCATTGCATCGAAGTGCTCAAGACCCAGGGCGTCATTGCGCGCAAGCTGCCGGTCTACCTCAACAGCCCCATGGCGGCCAAGGCCACCCAGGTCTACCTGAAACACAAAAACGAACTGCGGCTGACGTCGGCCGAATGCGAAGCCATGGCGCATACGGCCCACATCGTCGAATCACCGGAAGAGTCGCGCCTGCTCAATGCCAAACACGGCCCCATGGTCATCATTGCCGCCAGCGGCATGGCCACCGGTGGGCGTGTGGTCCACCACCTCAAGGCCTTCGCGCCCGACAAGCGCAACACCATTGTGTTTGCCGGCTTCCAGCCCGGCGGCACACGCGGCGCCCTTATCGCCGGCGGCGCGCCCACGGTGCGCATCCACGGCCAGGAGGTGCCGGTGCGCGCCGAAGTGGCCATGCTGGACGACCTGTCGGCCCATTCGGATGCGGCCGAGATCATGGGCTGGCTACGTGGCTTCAAGTCCGCGCCCCGGCAGACCTTCATCACCCACGGCGAGCCGGCAGCGGCCGACGCGATGCGCCAGCGCATAGAACGCGAGCTGCATTGGACATGCAGAATTCCCGGCTACCTGGAGTCGGCAGCGCTGGTTTGAACGTGCCCGCCACCGCACGCTGCTGAGGCGCCCCTGTCACCTTCGGTTGACGCACGTCAACATCACCGGCCCCAAAACAGCCAACACTGTCTTTATCGCAACTTCAGACCGAGGCAGTCACCATGTTCAAACGAATCCTGATCCCCGTAGACGGCAGCGAGACCTCCAACAAGGCCCTGGTCGCCGGCCTGCGCATGGCGCGCGAAACCAGTGCCAGCGTGCGGCTGCTGCATGCCCTCAATGAGTTGGGAGCCGTGGCGGCGGACGGCACTTACTCAGGCGACCTGGCCGGCATGCTGCGCGAAGGCGGCGCCAAAGTGCTGTCGGACGCCACAGCCATCGCGCAGTCGGCCGGCATAACAGCCGACCAGAGCCTGTGCGAAGAACCCGGCAAACGCCTGGGCGAAGTCGTGGCCGAAGCCGCCAAACGCTGGGGCGCCGACCTCGTGGTCGTCGGCTCCCACGGTCGGCGCGGCCTGGGGCGTGTGCTGCTGGGCAGCGGCGCGGAGCAGATTTTGCGGCTGGCGCCCGTGCCTGTGCTGGTGGTTCGGGATGCGGCTTCGGAGGGTGGGGATCAGGCGGCGGGCAATGGCAGGGGTGCTGAGATCATGGCATCACTCTAGTTCTTGGCGAGGTCAATTCCAACGGTTACGATAGCCATGATTTCCCCTTCCAGGTGAGTTGATGAAAACGCAGTTTCAGTGCAGACTAACTTGTACTCAAGTTACGTCGGAGCTAAAAGTTTGACCTCTCCATCGTGGCACTTTGTTGCCGTAAACCGCATCCCTGACGGGGTGCGGCTCGCTTGGGACGGGGAAGTCCCTTCCATTCGTTAGGCTCGCGAATGCCACCCCCGCAAACCTTGTCGCACCGATGACGGCAGCCAATCGATTCAGATGTCCAGCGTGCGGGTTCTCGGTGTTCAACCGTCGGGTCACCACGTGTGAAGCTTGCAAAGCGCCACTTCCTTCCACACTGAGGTTCAGTGAGAAGGAACTCGCGCAGCTTGCCGAAGAAGCTTTGCGCATTGAGAAGATCAGACGCGACTTGGCACGAGAAGCAGAGCGCCTGGAAGCAGAAAAGCAGCGCCATCGTGGCGACGGGGGCTGAGAGCACAACGCTCCTGCGTGCTCCCCTGCGCTCGTTCTTGGTGTCGATGGCAAGCCGATCTACCCTCCTGAGTGCACGCGCAGCTACGAGTTCGATGCAATTGTTTTGGGAGGCACCGAAGTCATCGCCCCGACCCGTTGGTCCGAAGTGTCAGCCACCACGGTAAGTGCACTGCGTCTCCGTGTAGTTCGCAAAACACGCATGGGTCCGTGAACGCATCCGCCAGAATGGTTTCGTGCCGGCGGGGCATCCAGTTCGGCGATGTGCGCCATTTCATGGACTGGGCTTCGAGTGCCTCCATGCAAAAGCCACGCACCAGCGCATGCAGGTCGCGGCCGCCTGAAGCTGCATCCGTACGGCTTTACTTACCCAACCCAATCGCCGCACGCATCTTCTCCAACTGCTCCGCGGTCGGCACCACAAAGGAGAATTGCGGGCCCAGGTCGAGTGCGACGGCGAGCGGTTTGGACGGTGCCGTCAGGCCCTGGAAGGTGGCAATGGCTTTTTTGACGGCGGCATCCGGCACGCTGGCGTGCAGGTACAAGCCAAAGCCGACGCTGGTGGCCTTGGTCGGAACCACCACGAGGCGTGCCTGGTGCACCTTTTCGGAGCGCCCGGCCAGGCCTTTGAGGCTGGCGCCCAGGGCGGCGGGCTCGCGGGTGACGACGCCTGCCCAGGACTGCTCTTCCCAGGCGAAGACGGCTTTGGCGATCAGGCCCTGCTGGCCGACGGTGGCTTGCGGCGCGACGTCCTCCACATTGCCGCACAGGCCCTCGGCTTTGGCGATGGCGGCTTCCACGCCGGCGGCTGTGCCGAAGCATTTGGAGCGCTGGAGCTGGTCGAGCACGGCTTTCTGCTCGGCCGGCGGCAGGGTTTTCAGCGCCACGGCGCCCGCGTCCGTCGCGGCCTTGCCGACCACGGTGATGGCCAGCACGGCGGGCTGGACCACTTCATTGTTGAACACCGCGAGCTTGTAGCCGCTCATCAGGCCGGTGACCTGGTTGGTGTAGACCCAGCAATAGGGTGTCCGCCCCGACGAGGTGATGTCGTCCACTTTCTTGATGGCATACAGGGGCGCCTGCGGCAGGCCGGCGCGGCCAATGAAGGCATGCATTTCCTGTTCGGCCACGGCGCTTTGGTAGGCGGCTTCACCGCGGAAGAGCTGGGGGTTCATGTAGGCCCCTCCATCGCAGCTTTGAGCCTGGGCAGCCGGTGTCAGGCAAGCGGCGGCCAGTAAAAAGGAAATGAGGGACAGATAACGCATGTTGGGCTCCTGAAGCAGTGGCGTTGATGTGGAGGCAGCCGGGCTGTGGCCGCCGAATTAGTAACAAAACGTCACAAGCACGCTTCGGGCCATCATACTGACGCCTCTTGCCAAAAATGCTACTTTTTACTGAGGGTTGACCCGAATATTAGGTGGCAAGCGTAGCCATAAGCGTGACAAACTGCCACTCCGGCCCCGGACTCCGCGGATCTGGGCAGCGCCTGTATTCTTGAAAAATGGGGTGTCGATGGCTGTGCACACAGAAAGCTCAAAGCCACCGCAATAGAAACGGTGCGTGGCAAAAACAAGCCCAAGCGGTGACGCTCATTGCAGCTTCTCGGCCAGGAACTTTGTGACCATTGATTCGACGCCGGCATGTACCGCCGCGCGGTCAACGTCCGAAGGGTCGAGGCACACTTCAGGCGAGGCTGTCTTCTGCGAAGGTGTGCATGGATCGGCAAACACGAAGTGCCCTCCCGAAATCTTCTGATACAGCGGCGGAACCGGCAACGTAAGCGCCAGGGTATCGGCATTTCCTTCACCTGAAAGCTTGCTCTGCTCGGGCCGGATGAGAAGGACAGGCATCGTCACAGCCCGCAGGCCGTCACGAGGAAATAGCGCCGCCAATGGGTCGAGTAACACGACAGCCTTCAAAGCGAGATGAGGAGGCAAGGGTGTCTCCCGCTCTCGCGTCAAGGGGCCAGGGCTTGGCGCGCCGGAACGGCGTCCACTGGGCGCGTTGTTGCATGACATCACGTCTTCAGGATGAGCGACGCAGTGCGCTGCAAAGTGAGCCTCATCCTGTATGGCGCCTGCAAGCTTCAACGTGACCGCCCCTCCCAGGGAAAAACCGACCATGCCAAGTCGCGCCGGGTCGGCATGCATTGCAAAACGAGGGGTGTCCAGCATCGCCGCCAACGCAAGTTGGACCTGGAATGGTCGAACAGGCAGGCCGGCGGTCCCGTGAAATGGCGCAACCACAATGAAGCCCTGCCGAGCAAGCGACGCGGACAACTCCTTCAACAGCAGTGGGCTGCCTCCGGTCAGGCCGCCACCATGCGACAGCAGCACCACAGGGAAGTTTCCCGCGGCCGGCTGTGCGTCATGTGTCGCCGGAACGAGAACCGGTCCGGTTTGCCATGAAACTTCATCCGCTTGCGTCGGGTACCAAATGAGCGCCTCGAAAGGTGTCGCKGCCGGCACCTCGATGCGGGCGATCCCCGCACGGAACGATTGAGTTTGACCATATGCAATAGAAAACGGTCCAAACGAAAGAAGAATAAGACCCAAAAGTAGCGTGCGCATGACCTCGCCTTAAGTTCATCCCCGGATCAAGGAAGCGCCTGTATCCTTGAAAAAAACACGTGCATGAGGTCGGTGAACGCATCCGCCGGGATGGTTTCGTGCCGGCGGGCATCCAGTTCGGCGATGTGCGCCATCTCCATGGGCTGCGCTTCAAGCGCTGCCATGGAAATGTCCTTAAAAATGCGTTCGCTGGTGGTCGTGATGTAGACGATGCGGCAGTTGTGGTGGCGCATGTCGGTCGCGATCTGGACATACTTGCGCAGCACCGCCTGCTCCGGGCCTTCAAGGATCTGGGCGAACACGCCGCCACCAAATACCAGAAGGCCGGTGATGCCCAGGGGCGGGTTGTTTTTGGCCGCGCTTTTCAGGACGCCGTTCACGGCATCTTCATTGATGCCTTCCTTGGCGTCGCTGATATAGAGTAGTCTGAGCATGGCGCGGAGCTCCTTGAACAGGACTGGCAGTATCGGGACGGGGAAACTTGGCTCCCCTGGGTGTTTGAACCCATCATCCCACTCTGCTCACCTGTTGAACAGCGGAATCGCTCAGCCAAGCCCGAATGATTTCCTCAGGCTTGAATCCACAGGACCAGCGGGCATGAACCGCCGCAATTTGCTGAGCAGCGATGCTTGCCCCGCAGGCGTGCGCCGCATGCGCCAGGGGCCCAGGGCGGCTTCGACGATGGTGTTGGCCACGCCGTCGGGTTCGGGGGCGCTGTTGACGCTGTCGGCTACCGCCTGGGACACCAGGCCGCGTTCACGGTCATAGGCGGCGATTGTTGAGCTGGCCTGGGGCGAATTGAGGTCCAGGTTGGTGCGGGTGTAGTGCGGCTCGACCAGCGTGACGCGTATACCGAACTGGCGCACCTCGTGGTCCAGGGTTTCAGACAATCCTTCCACCGCATGCTTGGACGCCGAATAAAGTCCCATGTAAGGTGCAGGCAGCAAACCGAGCACGGAACTGACATTGACGATACGCCCCGAGCGCCGGGCGCGCATATGCGGAAGCACTGCCTGCGCGGTGCGCAGGATGCCGAAGACATTGGTTTCGAACAGCGACGCAGCTTCATGGATCGCGGTTTCTTCCACCGCGCCGACCATGGTCACGCCCGCGTTGTTGACGAGCACGTCGATGCGCCCTGCCCGGTCGACGATGGACTGGATGGCCTGTTTGACCGATGCATCGTCGCGAACGTCCATTTCCACCAGTTCAACGCCCTGCAGCGGTTTTGTTTTTGCGATGCTGCGCACGGTGCCGAAGACCTGGCAGCCTTGCCTTGCGAGCTTTTCCGCGGTGGTACGGCCTATGCCTGACGACACACCTGTGACAACAACAACTGGGGCCGCAGCTTTAGCAGCAACTTGAGAATTTGACATGACAGATCCCTCGATATGGATAAGTGTTTAAAAAGAAAAGCGGTGAAAAAGAAAATCAGTGGGCCAATGCGGCATCCGCCACATCGGGCTTGCCTTCATGCGGGCTGGGAGCCCGCGGGCCCTCGTCCGCGGCCGGCCTGATCCCAAACCAGATGGAATACATGGCGGGCAGGAATACCAACGTGAGAACCGTCCCTGCAAAGGTGCCGCCTATCAGCGTGTAAGCGAGCGTGCCCCAGAACACCGAATGGGTGAGCGGGATGAAGGCCAGGATGGCGGCCAGGGCGGTCAGGATCACAGGGCGGGAACGCTGCACGGTAGCCTCGACCACCGCACGGAACGGGTCCAGACCCTCCTGCTCGTTGTGGTGGATCTGCCCGATCAAAATCAGGGTGTTGCGCATCAGGATCCCTGACAGTGCGATCAGGCCGACCAGCGCATTGATGCCGAAGGGTTGCTGGAACAGGATCAAGGTAGGCACCACGCCGATCAGGCCCAGCGGACTGGTGAGGAAGACCATGACCATCGCAGAGATCGAGCGCACCTGGAAGATGATGATCAGCAGCGTGATGGCCAGCATGATGGGGAACAGGGGCAGCATGGCCTTGGTGGCTTTGCCCGCTTCCTCGATG
Organism: Polaromonas sp. P3_B1; assembly: GCF_056402935.1. Classification (NCBI taxonomy): domain Bacteria; kingdom Pseudomonadati; phylum Pseudomonadota; class Betaproteobacteria; order Burkholderiales; family Comamonadaceae; genus Polaromonas; species Polaromonas sp. P3_B1. The sequence goes on along the minus strand of NZ_JBFUGK010000025.1, from coordinate 3,834 downwards.
GCCCCGGCTTCCTCGATGCGGTAGCCGCCCGGCAGCTTGTCGATGATGGGCTGCAGCTGCGCCCTGATGGCGGTGGACACATCGGGGGGTTGCAAGCCTTCGGCGATGTCGCCGCGCACGGTGATGGTCGGCATGCGGTCGCGCCGTCGCATGACGGGCTCCTCGGTGCGCACCTCGACTTTTCCCACCTGCGACAGCGGGATGCGCTGCCCGCTGGCGCCTGTCAGGGTGAAGTCGGCAATCTTCGCCGGATCGAGCCGGGTGCCGCCGCCCGAACGGGCCACGACCTGCACCGTGCGAATGTCTTCACGCACGGCAGTCAGCGGAACGCCGCTCAGCAAAAACTGCAGCTGTTGCGCCACGGCGCTGGAACTCAGGCCCACGGCCTGCAGGCGGTCCTGTTGCAGGGTGAAATGCAGCGTCGGGCTGCGCGTGCCCCAATCGTTGTTGACGGTGCGCATCATGGGACTGGCATCCATGACCTGTTGCACCTCGGCGGCGATATTGCGCAGCGTCTGCGCATCCGGCCCGCTGACGCGGTAGGCGACGGGGAATGGCGAGTACGGGCCGAACACCAGCTGGGTGACGCGCACGCGCGCCTCGGGAGCGATGCCGTCGGCAATCGCCTTGCGCAGCCGAATCTTTAAGGCCTCGCGCTCATCCTGGTTGTCGGTGCGAACCACGATCTTGGCAAACGAAGGGTCGGGCAGCTCCGGGCCCATCGCCAGGAAGAAGCGCGGCGCGCCCTGGCCGACGTAGGCGGTGACGATCTTGGCTTCCGGCTGCTGGGCCAGCCAGGCCTCCACCTTGGCGGCGGCGGCGCTGGTCTGCACAATCGATGTGCCATAAGGCATCTGCACTTCCACCAGCACTTCGGGGCGGTCGGAGATCGGGAAGAACTGTTTCTTGACCACCGCCATGCCGAGCACCGCAACCACAAAAAGACCTGCCACCGCGCCGGCGACCAGCCATTTGCGGGCGATGACGCGCCCCAGCATCCGGCGCAAGCGGTTGTAGCGCGGCGTGTCGTAGAGGGCTTCGTGGCCGCCCTCGATCTTTTTGAGGTCGGGCAGCATCTTGACGCCCAGGTAAGGCGTGAACACCACGGCGACCACCCAGGAAGCGATCAGCGCGATGCCGACGATCCAGAACATATTGCTGGTGTATTCGCCCGCGGTGGATCGGGCAAAGCCGTTGGGCATGAAGCCGACAGCCGTGACCAGCGTGCCGGAGAGCATGGGCGCGGCGGTGTGGCTCCAGGCATAGGCGGACGCGGCGGTGCGGCTGTAGCCCTCCTCCATCTTCACTACCATCATTTCGATGGCGATGATGGCGTCGTCCACCAGCAGGCCCAGCCCGAGGATCAGCGAGCCCAGCGTGATGCGGTCGAAGTTCTTCCCCGTCGCGGCCATCACGATGAAGACGGTCGCCAGCGTCAACGGCACTGCGGCGGCGACGACGATGCCCACGCGCCAGCCCATGCTCACAAAACACACCACCATGACCACCAGCAGCGCGACGAAGAACTTGACCATGAATTCATCGACCGACGAGCTGATGTTGACCGACTGGTCCGTGACCTTGGTCAGGCTCACGCCCAGCGGCAGGTCGGCGTTGATCGCGCCAATCTCTTTATCGAGCGATTGGCCCAGGTCCAGGCCGTTCCAGCCGTCGCGCATGACCACGCCGAGCAGCAGCGCGGGCTCGCCGCCGTTGCGGATCATGAAGGTTGCCGGGTCTTCATACCCGCGCCTGACGGTGGCGATGTCCGACAGTTTCAGCGTACGCCCCTGCGCCACGATCGGCGTATCGCGGATTTTCTGCAGCTCGTCGAAAGCGCCGTCCAGGCGGATGAACACCTGCGGCCCCCTGGTTTCCACGGAGCCGGCCGGCGTCAATGCGTTCTGGCCGTTGAGCGCAGCAAACACCTCCTGCGAGCCCAGTCCCAGCGTGGCCAGGCGCTCGTGCGAGAACTCGACGTAAATGCGTTCGGGCTGCTCACCGACGATGTTCACTTTTTTGACGCCCGGCACGTGCAGCAGCCGCTGGCGCAGCGTCTCGGCGTCGCGCACCAGCAGGCGCTGCGGTTCGCCCCTGGCCTTGAGCGCGAACAGGGCAAAGGTAACGTCGGCATACTCGTCATTGACCATGGGCCCGATCACGCCTGACGGAAGATTGGCCGCTTCATCGCCCACTTTCTTGCGTGCCTGGTAGAACTGCTCCTGCACTTCCGAAGGCGGCGTGGTGTCGAGCAAGCTCAGGGTGGTGAAAGCCAGGCCGGGCCGGGTGTAGGTTTCGCTGCGGTCGTACCAGCGCAGTTCCTGCAGCCGCTTTTCCAGTTTTTCGGCGACCTGGTCCTGCATTTCCTGCGCGGTGGCGCCGGGCCAGGCGGTGATGACGGTCATCACCTTGACGGTGAAGGCCGGGTCTTCGGCCCGCCCGAGCTTGAAGAAGGAGACCAGCCCGGCCAGGGAGATCAGGCAGATCAGGAACAGGGTGACGGAGCGCTCGCGAACGGCGAGCGCCGACAGGTTGAAGCGGCCCTCGCTCATGGCTTGGCTTTCGCGACGACGGTGGCCTCGCCCGCGACCCGGACCTGCTCGCCTTCGCGCAGCAGGTGCGTGCCCAGCGCGACGATACGCTCACCCTGCTTGAGGGTGCCGGTTACGCGCGCGCTGTCGTCACCCAGGCGCTGGACCGTGACAGGCCGCCAGGACACTTTGGCCGGCTCACCCTGGATCACCCAGACGCCGGGGCCCTTGCCCGCATCGAACAGGGCGGCAATGGGTACCGACAAACCGCCTTGGGCGGCAGGAGCTGCATCCGACAACTGAATGGTGACCGTGCTGCCCAATGGCGCGCCGGCCAACTCGCCGTCCAGCACATAGCGGGCTTCGAAGGTGCGTGTCAGTTTGTCGGCGGCATCCGAGATCTGCCGGAGCCTGGCAGGGGCGCCCGCGCCTTCCTTGCCAAAAAGCGCGGCCACGCCGGTTGAGCCGACCGGGGGGCGCAGGGTTTCCGGCAACTGGACGACGGCTTCACGGCGGCCGGCATGCGCCAGTCGCACCACGGCTTGGCCTGCGTTGACGACCTGGCCGGCTTCGGCCAGTGTTTCCATGACGACGCCATCGGCATCGGCCACCAATTCCGCATAGCGGCTCGCGTTGCGCGCCACGTCGGCCTGGGCTTCAGCCGCATTGAACTGGGCCTTGGCGGCATCCGCCGCGGCCTTGACCTGGTCATAAGCCGACGCCGAAATCGCGCCGGTTCCGCGCAGGTCGCGGTAACGGGCTTCGTCCTCCGCCGTCTGCTGCGCCCGCGCCCTGGCCGCAACGACCGCCTCTTGCTGGGCATGCGCCGCAAGCTTCAGGTCAACCGGGTCGATGCGCGCAAGGACCTGGCCGCGTTTGACGCTTTGCCCGGCGTCCACCAGGCGCTCCAGAACCTTGCCTGGAACGCGAAAGCCCAGGTCACTTTGCACCCGGGCAGCCACGGTCCCGGTGAAGGTGCGCGACGCAAGGGCCGCGTCACGCACAGTGGCCGCGCGCACCAGGGGTGCCTCGGTACGCGGATCTGAAGGCTTTTTGTCGCCGCAAGCGGCTAAAACCAGCGCCAGTACAGGCAGGACAACAAATGAAATGAGACGGCTAGGCATGGAAATCCCGTAAAAACCAGACAGGATTTCATTTTGGAACTAGTGACCATATATGTCAATAGTCACAATCAATGCGGCCGATTAACTAAGAGCCTGTTCAATGTCTAAACGGGGCCGCGCAAGTACCTTCTCGGGATGGGATGCAAGGCGCGGCGCTTGCCCATAGCCCAGCTATGGGC
>NZ_JBFUGK010000024.1:0-81790 GCF_056402935.1 Polaromonas sp. P3_B1 | reverse complement strand
CTCCCCCTCTGGGGGAGGGTTGGGGTGGGGGCCCGCGCGGTAAATACCTACCACATTGCCCACCGCATCGATGCCCACTTCATCAAAGCCGCAATCGCGCATGGTGCTGCTGATGTAGGCCGCGCAGGCGCGGTGCGCATCGGTCAGGTAGGTCACCGTGAGCTGGCCTTTTTCAAGGTAGCCCGGGTCGCTGTACTGGGACAGGGCTTCATGCCAGTCCCAGACGTCGTTGCCCAGCGCGGGCGTGGCGGCAAACTTGTCGTTGAGCCGCAGCTCCACCACGCGGTGGATGTTGCGCAGGTTTTCCTGCAGCTCGAAGTCGGGGTGGTTGAGCAGGCGGCGGGCGAAGGTCTCGATGATCTGCTGCCGGCTCAGGCCGGTGCCACGCGGGCCGCGCACCGCCAGGATGAACGGGAAGCCGAACTTCGCGTTGTAGTCGGCATTGAGTTTTTGCAGCGTGGCGAATTCTTCGGGCGTGCAATCCGCCAGGCCGGCTTTACTCTGTTCGTTCGTCGATTCGGCCGTGAGGCTTTTGCTCACCATGGCCTTGCCCGCGAGTTCCGGGTGGGCCTTGATGAGCTGGATCTGTGCGTCCTTGCCAGCGCCCCGCAGCACCTGGGCCATGGCGTGCTTGAGGTGCGCCAGCGAGCGGAAGGGTCGGGCGTCCAGGGCTTTTTCAGCGACCCAGGGCGAATGCTCGTAAAGCCCGTCCAGCAGTTGCAGCGCCTGGTCGCGCGGCGCGGTGTTGACCTGTTCAAGGGTGATGGCCATGTTCAGCTTTCCTGCCGGGGCATGTAAGGGTGGGTGGCCTGCCAGTGGCGGGCGATGTCGAGGCGGCGGCAGACCCAGACGCGGTCGCGTTTTTGCACGTGGTCGAGGAAACGCTGCAGTGCCACGATGCGGCCGGGCCGGCCCAGCAGCCGGCAGTGCATGCCTATGCTGAGCATCTTGGGCGACTCGTCGCCTTCGGCATACAGCGCGTCAAAGCTGTCGCGCAGGTAGATGAAAAAGTCCTCGGCCTGCGCAAAGCCCTGGGGCAGGGCAAAACGCATGTCGTTGGTGTCCAGCGTGTAGGGCACGACCAGCCGCGGCACGACGGCGCCGTCGGTGCGTGTGACCTCGGTCCAGAAGGGCAGGTCGTCGCCGTAGTAGTCGCTGTCGTATTCGAGCCGGCCGTCGTCGGCCACCAGCCGGCGCGTGTTGGGGCTGTCGCGGCCGGTGTACCAGCCCAGCGGCCGCGTGCCGGTGAGCTTTTCGATCGCGTCCAGGCCCAGGCGCATGTGTTCGCGCTCGGTGGCTTCGTCGATTTGCTGGTAGTTGATCCAGCGCCAGCCGTGGCAGGCAATCTCATGGCCGAGTTCGGTGAAGGCCGCGGCGACCTCGGGGTGGCGCTGCAGCGCCATGCCCACGCCGAAGACGGTCAGCGGCAGCTGGCGCTTTTCAAACTCGCGCAGGATGCGCCACACGCCCACGCGCGAGCCGTATTCGTAAATGCCTTCCATGCTCAGGTGGCGGTCGGCATAGCTGGGCGGGTTGGCCATTTCGGACAGGAACTGCTCGGAGCCGGCGTCGCCGTGCAGCACCGAGTTCTCGCCGCCTTCTTCGTAATTGAGCACGAACTGCACGGCGATGCGGGCCTGGCCGGGCCATTGCGCATGCGGCGGGTTGCGACCGTAGCCAATCAAATCTCTTGGGTAGTTTGTACTCATGACAGCGCCATCGAAATATCGTTGGTCGGCACCTTGCGGTCGAAGGCCAGGTTTTCCTCGACGTGCAGCAGGTGTTCGGTCATCAGGCGCACGGCCAGGGCTTCGTCCTTGGCGGCCAGGGCCTTGACGATTTCGGCGTGCTCGTCGTTGGAGTGTTCGGCGGCAGTGGCTGTCTGGTACATCAGGGTGATCAGCGCGCAGCGCGAGATCAGCTCGCCCAGCAGCTGTGCCAGCACCTCGTTGCCCATGAGCTCGGCCATGCGCACATGGAAGTCGCCCAGCAGCTCGGTGCGGCCGGGCACGTCGTTCAGTGAGGATTTCTCGCGCGCCACGTGTTCCTTGAGCGCCTTGATCTTGGCGGGCGTGACCTCGCGCACAAAGGCGCGCGTCATTTCGGCTTCCAGCATGCGGCGCACGGCGAACACCTGGCGCGCTTCCATCACCGAAGGCGCGGCCACAAAGGCGCCGCGCGCCGGCTCCAGGCGTATCAACCGGTTTTGTGAGAGCTGGAACAGCGCCTGCCGTACCAGCGTGCGCGAAACGCCGAAATGGTCGGCGAGTTTTTGTTCGGCCAGCTTGGTGCCCGGGTGCAGCCTGTGCTCCACAATGGCCTTAGTCAGCGCCTCGACGATGGCATGGGTGGTTGATGCTTCCATCGGGCCATGATAGCCCTAAATTCAAAAACTGTATACACTTTTGGTAAACCAAAATCACAAAGGGACTGCCATGGGCTTGAGCACACATGTACTGGACACCATGCACGGCGTGCCTGCGGGCGGCATGAAGGTGTCGCTGTTCACCACGCAGGCGGGGCAGGCGACACTGGTGAAGGCCTTCACCTTGAACAGCGACGGCCGCAATCCCGATGGACCGCTCTATGACAACGCCAGCCTGAAAGCGGGCACTTACCGCCTGGTGTTTGAGGTCGCGGCGTACTTCAAGGCACGCGGCGTGACCTTGCCTGAGCCTGCCTTCCTGGACCAGGTCAGCCTGGACTTCGGTGTGGCCGATACCAGCGCGCACTACCATGTCCCCCTGCTGGTCAGTCCCTGGAGCTACTCCACCTATCGCGGCAGCTGAGCGGGCCCCGGCGGCGCCCTCAGGGAAAACACGGTCGCCGCCGTGTCATCCCCGCGTCATGGGGCGCGGCGACAATCGACGGTTTTGATCACTTCTTCCGCCTCCCCCATGAATGTCAAGCCAATGGGCGCCCTGAGCCGCCGCCAAGCCCTGCTGCTGTCCGCAGGCACCGCCGCCAGCCTGGCGCTTCCCGCCGCCATGGCGCAAGGCCCTTCCGGCGCTTACCCGGACCGCCCGGTCAAAATCGTGGTGCCCTTCGCGCCCGGCGCCGGCACCGACGCGATGGCGCGCCTGGTCGCGCAAAAACTCGGTGAAGTCCTGAACGCCAGCTTTGTGGTCGACAACCGCGCCGGTGCCTCGGGCGCGATCGGCACGCAGTTTGTGGCGCAGTCGCCGGCCGACGGCTATACCCTGCTGCTGGTGGCATCGCCTTTCACCACCGTGGCGGCCTCGCTGCCCAGCGCCAACTACGACCCGCTGCGCCAGTTCACGCCGGTCGGCATGATCGCCAGCGGCCCGCTGGTCTGGGCCGCCAACACCAAACTGCCGGCCAACACCATGAAAGAACTGGTGGCCCTGGCCAAGCAAAAGCCCGGCGCGCTCAATTACGGCTCGGCCGGCGCGGGCGGCGTCAACCACCTGGTGCTGGAATTGCTCAAGTCCCGCACCGGCACCTTTATCACCCACATTCCCTACCGCGGCGTTGCGCCCGCTACCATGGACATGATTGGGGGGCAGATCCACCTCGTCACCGGCACCATCCCGGCGCTGCTGCCCTTCATCAAGAGCGGCAGCGTCAAGCCGCTGGCCGTGACCAGCGCCAAACGCTCCAGCGCCTTGCCCGACGTACCCAGCATGGCCGAAGCCGGCTTGCCCGGCATCGACGTGGTCAACTACTTCGCGCTCATGGCCCCCACCGGCACCCCGCCGGCCATCGTCAACACCTTGAATGCTGCCATCAACAAGGTCGTCGCCATGCCCGAGGTCGTCACCCGCTTCAAGGCCGATGCCGTCGAAGCGGCGCCCGGCTCACCTGCGCTGCTGGGTCACTTCATTGAGGCTGACTACCGTGCCTGGCGGAACGTGGTGAAGACGCAGAACTTGCAGATCGAGTAAGGGCGCTCGGGGAATCCCTGTTTGGATGTTCCCGACTCGTTCATACGCCGCCGGCCCTCACCCCCACCCTCTCCCAGAGGGAGAGGGAGTAAGACAGAGCAACGCGTTACCCACAATAAACGGCCCAAAGCGATGCGAAGCGAGCCGTCTAATACCAGCATGAGCCGTGGAGCCGGCTTTGCCGGGCCACAGGCGGGCGGCCCCGAGGGGCTGGAGCCCGCGGCTCCAAGCCTGCCTGCGCAGGCTTGGACGGGCGACAGAGGCGAAGCGTCTCGCGAGCCGCGGCCTGCAAGGCCTCGCGCATTACACGCAGCCGAAGGTGAAGTGAAAAGCGTGGGGGCTAATCAGTCCTGTCCTTCTGTGAGCGTGTCCAGCTGGAACTTCCCGCTCTTGTGCCACAGCCAGGTGTCGGTATAGACCACCTTGCCCAGGCGTGTGGGTGCCGGGAAAGGCGAGGCTTCCTGGATCATTTTGGTGATTTCCGCCATCACTTCGGGCGCATGTTTGGGCGCGCGCATCCAGTCCATGTGGGTCACGCGGCCGGTGCGATCGATTTCCACATTGAGCACGCCCACCGCATACAGCAGCGGCGGCATGCGGCCCTTGTAGACGCGCTCGTGATTGAGGCCGTAAATGTGCGTGGCGCCGTCTTCCCGGTAAGCGCGCGGCGTGGTCGCCCCTGAGCTTCTGGCCGAGCCTTTCGGGCCCGCGATAGGTCCGATGACTGGTGAGTCGGGTGCGGTGGCAGAGCCGGCGGGCGCGGGCGTGGTCTCGGGCGCGGTCTTGCAGGCGCTGACCACGGCGGCGGCCGCGGCGGACAGCAGGGCCACCAGCCAGAAGCGGCGCGGGGCGGTGGAGGAAGGAGAAGAAGGCATCTCGGGTTTTGTCATGGTTTGCCTTTCGGCGGTTCATGGGATTTTGCGTATACCCGTCATCATGCGTGGGAAGCGCGCGCTGCCCGGGTGGTGCTAAGGTCTAATTTAGCCCACTATTTCATCCGCTTACAGCGCAAACACGTCACCAATGGTTTCTCGCAACACCGGTTTGTTACTGGATTCCCTGTTGGCCCGCCTGGCTTTGTCGCCGGCGATGCTGGTGCAGGTGGCCCAAACCCAGGGCTCGGTTCCGCGCGAGGCGGGCACCTGGATGGCGGTGTTCGCCGACGACATCGTGGGCACCATAGGCGGCGGCCACCTGGAATACGAGGCTATCGCGCGGGCCCGTGCGATGCTCGGCGGCGATACCCCGGCGGATGCCGAGGCACTGGTGCGCGTGGCACTGGGCCCTTCGCTGGGCCAGTGCTGCGGCGGCGTGGTGCAGTTGCGCTTTGAGCGGGTGCAGGCCGGCGATGCGGCGGCGCTGGCGCAGCGGCTGGGCTCGCCGCGGCTTACGCCGGTGGCGTTGTTCGGCGGCGGCCACGTCGGCCATGCGCTCGCGCGGGTGCTGGCGCCTTTGCCGTTTGAGCTGAGCTGGATAGACAGCCGCGACGGCATATTCCCGGACAGCGTGCCGCCGCGCGTGCGCTGCGAACACTCCGATCCGGTRCAGGCCGCCGTGCCCGGCCTGGCGCCGCAATCGCGTGTGCTGATCATGAGCTTCAGCCATGCCGAAGACCTGGATGTGCTGGCCGCCTGCCTGAAGCGCCAGCGCGAGCAGGGTGATTTGCCCTACATCGGCCTGATAGGCAGCAAGAGCAAATGGGCGGCCTTTCGCCACCGGCTGGAGGCCAGGGGCTTCACGGCGGCCGAGCTTGCGCATGTCACTTGCCCCATAGGCGTGCCGGGCATCACGGGCAAGGAGCCCGAGGTCATCGCCGTTGCCGTCGCTGCCCAGTTGCTGCAGACCATCGATGCAAACCGGGAGAAGGCCGCGAAGGCTTTGCGCTGAGCGTCAAAGCCGATAAACTTGCACCACCAGGTCGCAGCGGAGCCGGGAAAGCGGGTGGCCGAACCACAAGCTTTCTCTTGTTCGTGACCCGTTTTCTGCTTACAGCGCCCGCAGTGGTGAGCAGCCTTGCACAAGTTGAGCGCTATGGAAAACTATCTACTCGACTGGGCCAACCTGCTGCTGCGCTGGGTCCACGTCATCACCGCCATCGCCTGGGTCGGCTCCTCGTTTTATTTTGTCTTCCTCGACAGCAGCCTCACGCCGCCCGTGGATGAAGACCTCAAGAAGCAGGGCGTGAGCGGCGAGCTCTGGGCCGTGCATGGCGGCGGTTTTTACCACCCCGTCAAATTCGCCGTCAGGCCGCCGCAGCTGCCGGCCCACCTGCACTGGTTTTACTGGGAGAGCTACAGCACCTGGCTGTCGGGCTTTGCGCTGTTCACGGTGTCCTATCTCTGGCATGCCGGCACCTACCTGGTCGACAAGTCGCTGATGAACTGGTCGCCTGGCGCAGCCGCTGCTGTGGCGCTGTCTTTCTTTGTGGTGTTCTGGATGCTCTACGACGGCATCTGCCAGCTGTTTGGCAAAGGCAAGAACGGCGACGCCATCGTCGGCGCTATGGTCGCGGTACTGGTCTGCATCGCGTCCTGGCTGGCCTGCCACTGGTTTGCCGGCCGCGCGGCCTTTTTGCTGGTGGGCGCCATGATGGCCACCGCCATGAGCGCCAATGTGTTTTTCTGGATCATCCCCGGCCAGCGCAAGGTGGTGGCCGCCATCAAAGCCGGCGAGCCTGTGGACCCGGTGCACGGCCAGCGCGGCAAGCAGCGCAGCGTGCACAACACCTATTTCACGCTGCCGGTGCTGTTCGCCATGCTGAGCAACCACTACAGCTTCACCTGGAGCCATCCGCAGAACTGGCTGGTGCTGATTTTGATGATGCTGGCCGGCGCGGCGATACGCCAGTTTTTTGTGCTGCGCCACGGCTACAAGCTGGGCCGCAACCGGCACCCGCTGGGGTATGCGATGGTGGGTGTGGCTGTGATCATTGGGGTGATCGTCTGGATGAAGCCGGCGCCCACGGCCGCGGTTGCATCAGCCGCCGTCTCGTCGGGCACCGGCTATGCCAATGTACAAACCATACTGGCCCAGCGCTGCTACCAGTGCCACGGCGAGCAGGTACAGATGAAAAACGTGCGTCTTGATTCGCCAGCGGCCGTCAAGCTGCACGCCACGCAGGTCTACCAGCAGGCTGTGGTAACGCGGCTCATGCCCATGAACAACGCGACCGGCATCACCGAGGCGGAGCGGCAGGTGATCAAAAGCTGGTTCGACGCGGGCGCCAAAGCGCAATAGCGCTTACCAGTCAGTCGCCAGCCCTGCGGCCCGTGTCGACGGCTTCTCAAAATGCCGCGCCAGGAAATCCACAAAGGCCTTGACCCGGGCCGAATGCTGGTGGCGCGTCGGGTAGACCGCATGGATATCGGCGGCCGGCGTGCGGTAGTTCTCCAGCACCTGCACCAGCCTACCGCTGCGCAGGTATTTGGCGATATCCCATTCGGCGCGCATCAGGATGCCGTGGCCGTCCAGCGCCCAGTTCACCGCAATCTCGCCGTCGCTGGTGCTGAGGTTTCCATGCACCTTGACGGCCTGCGTGTGTTTGCCGGACGACAGGCGCCAGATGCCGTAGGCTTCGTCGCCCTGGCGTATGCCTATGCAGTTGTGCCGCGCGAGGTCGTGCGGCACCCTGGGCGTGCCGTGGCGCGCCAGGTAGGCCGGTGAGGCGCAGAGCAGGCGGCGGTTCGGCGCAATCATGCGCGCGAGCACACGCGCGTCGGGCGGCTCGCCAAAGCGTATGCAGACGTCAAAGGCGTCCTCGGTCAGCGGCGGTGGGTTGACGGTGAGCTGCAGCTGAACCTCCATTTCAGGGTGGGCTTTGACAAAACGCGAGATCAGCGGCGCCACGTGGCTGCGGCCGAAGCCCAGCGTGGCGTTCACGCGCAGCAGGCCCTTGGGCGCCGCCACGGCGCTGGAGACCTGCTGCTCCATGTCGTCGATGTCGGCCAGGATGCGCCGCGCGTGCGTGAGGTAAGTCTCGCCTTCCTGCGTGAGGCTGGCGCGCCGCGTCGTGCGGTTGAGCAATTGCACGCCCAGCCTGGCCTCCATCTGCGCCAGCCGTTTGCTGACGGCCGCCGTGCTGACGCCCAGCTCGCGCGCCGTGGCCGACAGGCTGCCGTAACGCGCCAGCAGGCTGAAAAAAGCCATTTCCGAAGGTGCGGGGTTGGACGGATTCATTCGTAACCTGAAGTTAACAATGACCTCACTTTACGAGCTTTTGTTGTTGCCGCCAATCGCTACATTGGACGCCTCACAACTGAGGAACTTTCATGAAAACCTACAAGATCGCCTGCATCCCCGGCGACGGCATCGGCAAGGAGGTCGTCCCGGCCGGTCAGCAGGTGCTGCAGGCCCTGGCTGCCGCGCAAACCAATTTCCGTTTCGAGTTCACGTCCTACGGCTGGGGCGGTGACTGGTACCGCGAGCACGGCGTGATGATGCCCGACAAGGGGCTGGATGAGCTGCGCGACAAGGACGCCATCCTGTTTGGCTCGGCGGGCGACCCGCACATCCCCGACCACATCACGCTCTGGGGCCTGCGCCTGAAAATCTGCCAGGGCTTTGACCAGTACGCCAACGTGCGGCCCACACGCATACTGCCGGGCATAGACGCGCCGCTCAAGCGCTGCACGCCGGAGCAGCTCAACTGGGTCATCGTGCGCGAAAACTCCGAAGGCGAGTATGCGGGCGTGGGCGGGCGCGCCCACCAGGGCCACCCGATCGAGGTGGCGACCGATGTTTCGATGATGACGCGCGCCGGCGTGGAACGCATCATGCGCTACGCCTTCAGGCTGGCGCAGTCGCGGCCGCGCAAACTGCTCACGGTGGTCACCAAGTCCAACGCGCAGCGCCACGCCATGGTGATGTGGGACGAGATCGCGCTGCAAATCAGCAAGGAGTTCTCCGACGTCACCTGGGACAAGGAACTGGTCGACGCCTGCACGGCCCGCATGGTGAACCGCCCGGCCTCGCTGGACACCGTGGTCGCCACCAACCTGCACGCCGACATCCTGAGCGACCTGGCCGCTGCGCTGGCCGGCAGCCTGGGCATCGCACCCACCGGCAACATCGACCCCGAGCGCCGCTACCCCAGCATGTTCGAGCCCATCCACGGCTCGGCCTTCGACATCATGGGCAAGGGCCTGGCCAACCCGGTCGGCACTTTCTGGAGCTGCGTGATGCTGCTCGAGCACCTTGGCGAGCACGCCGCCGCCGGCCAGCTGATGCAGGCCATCGAGGCGGTGACGGCCAACGCATCCCTGCACACGCGCGACCTCGGCGGCCAGGCCACCACGGCGCAAGTCACCAAAGCGGTTTGCAACTGCTTTGCCGACACCGCCAGGCCCGTGACTGCGGCGGCCTGATTCCAGAAAACAGACAAAAGGAGACAAGACATGCGATCACAACAACAAGGACGCGGCCGGTATTTCTCAGGGCTGGCGCATTCGCTGGCCCTGACAGCCGTTGCAGCAACCAGCCTGATGGCTACCGCGGCTTTCGCCCAGCCATGGCCTGCGAGGCCCATCAGCCTCATCGTGCCTTTCCCGGCGGGCGGCACGACGGATGTGCTGGCACGCGCCGTGGGGCAGGAGCTGTCGAAAAGCCTGGGCCAGCCCGTGGTGGTGGAAAGCCGGCCCGGTGCCGGCGCGACGCTGGGCGCGGATTTTGTGGCCAAGTCCAAGGCCGACGGCTACACCTTGCTGATGGGCGCGGTGCACCACACCATCGCCACCAGCGTCTACAAAAAGCTGCCTTACGACTTCCAGAAGGATTTCGCACCCGTGGGCACCGTGGCGCTGGTGCCCAATGTGCTGGTCGTCAACCCGGCTGTCCCGGCGAAGAATGTGAAGGACCTGCTGGCGCTGGCCAAGGCGGAGCCCGGCAAGCTGACCTATGGCTCCAACGGCAACGGCACGGGCCAGCACCTCATAGGGGCACAGTTTGAAAGCATGGGCGGCGTGCAGATACTGCACGTGCCTTACAAGGGCAGCGGGCCGCTCACCACCGATTTGCTGGGCGGGCAGATCACCATGTCCTTTGACACCATCACGCCGGTGCTGCCGCACATCAAGGCGGGCAAGCTGCGTGCGCTGGCCGTAACGACAAACAAACGGTCTGCGGCCTTGCCCGATGTGCCCACGCTGGACGAAGCCGGCCTCAAGGGCTTTAACCTCGGCACCTGGTTTGGCATCCTAGCGCCTGCGGCCACGCCCAAGGACATCGTGCTGCGCCTGAACAGCGAGCTGGTCAAAATCGTCAACTCGCCGGACTTTCGCAAGAAGATGGAAGACATAGGGGCCGAACCTGTGGGCAATACGCCCGAGCAGATGGCACGGCAGATCGCGGAAGACACCGAGCGTTTCGCGAAGCTGGTGAAGGACGCCAAGGTCGCGATTGATTAGGGTGCAGGGGCCGGGTTGCCGGCCCCGTCACGCGGTGGTCGATTTCGAGAAGAGGTTGAGCACTACCACACCCGCGATGATCAGCGCCATGCCCACCATGCCCCAGAGGTCTATCTTCTGCTGGTGGACAAAAAAGCCGGCGATGCTGATCAGCACAATGCCCAGGCCGGACCATATGGCATAGGTCACGCCGGTGGGGATGGACTTCATGGTGACCGTGAGCAGGTACAGCGCCACGCCGTAGCCCGCGATGCTGATCAGCGAAGGCACCAGCCGCGTGAAGCTCTCGCTGGACTTGAGCGCTGTGGTGGCGATGACTTCGGCGACGATGGCAATGCCCAGGGCGAGGTAGGCGTTCATGCGGTGGGGCTTTCTTCTTCGGAGGGTGAATGAGTGGGGTTGGAGCTCAAAGACCATTCTAGGCAGGGCGTGTTTTGCCGGATTCCCCCAAGCCCTTCCGGCCCGTCGGGTTACTGCCCGGTTACCACGGCACAATCGAGGGTGGAGACATTTCAATGACCGACGCCAAGACACCCAACACGATTCCCGATGCCACCAAACAGCCGCGCGAGTTCCTCGAGCACCTGTACCGCGCCGCCGTCATGCGCGCGCTGCCGCTGGAGAACACCGCGCGCTACCTGCCCAAACCGCCTGCGCCGGAAAGCGGCGGCCGCACCATCGTGATTGGCGCGGGCAAGGCCGGCGGTTCCATGGCGCAGGCGGTCGAGGCCTTGTGGCCGGCCGATGCGCCGCTGGAAGGCCTGGTCGTCACGCGCTACCACCACATCCCGCCGCGGCCCGAGGGCCTCAAGCAACGCATAGAGATCGTCGAAGCAGCACATCCTGTGCCCGACGCGGCGGGACTGGCGGCCGCCCAGCGCATTCTGGCCATGGTCCAGGGCCTGACCGAAAACGACCTGGTGCTGTGCCTGATCTCGGGCGGCGGCTCAGCCCTGCTGACTTTGCCGGCCGAAGGCCTGACGCTGGAAGACAAGCAGCGCATCAACAAGGCGCTGCTCAACAGCGGGGCGAATATTTCCGAGATGAACTGCGTGCGCAAGCACCTCTCGCGCATCAAGGGCGGGCGCCTGGCCGCGGCCTGCGCACCGGCCCGCGTGGTGACGCTCACCATCAGCGACGTGCCGGGCGACGACCCGTCCATCATCGCCAGCGGCCCCACGGTGCCCGACGCGACCAGCTGCGCCGACGCGGTGGCGATATTGCAGCGCTACGGCATTGAAGTGCCGGGCGCCATCATGAGCCTGCTGGAGCAGGGCGCTCTCGAGACCCCCAAGCCCGGCGACGCGGTCTTCAAGGGCCATGAGGTCCACATGATCGCCACACCCCAGCAGTCGCTGGAAGCCGCCGCCGCCGCCGCGCGCGCGGCCGGCCTGCAGGCTTACATCCTGAGCGACGAGATGGAGGGCGAATCGCGCGAGGTCGGCAAGGTGCATGCGGCGCTGGCGCGCGCCGTGGCGCACAAGGGCCAGCCCTTCAGCAAGCCCTGCGTGATCCTGAGCGGCGGCGAGACCACGGTCACGGTCAAGAAGCAGCCCGAAGGCACACCGCGCGGCCGGGGCGGCCGCGCCGGCGAATTCTGCATGGGCCTGGCGCTCGGGCTGCAGGGCCAACCAGGCGTGTATGCGCTGGCGGCCGATACCGACGGCATAGACGGCGTGGAAGACAATGCCGGCGCCTTTGTGGCGCCCGACACGCTGCAGCGCGCCCTGGCCAAAGGCATGAAGCTGGACCAGTACCTGGACCGCAATGACGCCTATGGTTACTTTGAGCCGCTGGGCGGCCTGGTCATCACCGGGCCCACCCATACCAACGTTAACGATTTCAGGGCCTTGCTGGTGCTGTAATCACGATTGCTGCAGTTACAGTGTGGGCTGTCCACGTGAGGATCAGGAGTCTGCATGTCCAACGGCAAAAATTCACCGCCATCCCTCGGCCCCCGCGACAAGGCCGTGATCGAAGGCGCGATCGAAAAGGTCAACCGGCAGCTCAAGATACTGCGGGCCTTCAAGGTATCGGTGACCCAAACCGGCTGGGACTCGAGCGTCGAGTCTTTGCAGAAAAAAATCAATACCACTTTGGCCGACAGCTTTGGCGCCGGCACGCCCGAGTACCGGCAGTTCGCCGTCGCGCTACAGGACTTTCTGCTGGATAAAACCTTCGGTGACCGCTTCACGGATGACGAACGCCACCAAAAGGTCAAGGAAGGTATCGATCTGGCTACCTCTCGCGTGAATGCAGCCAAGCAGCTGCTGACCGAGCGCCTCGATGGTTCGGCCACGGCCATGCCGGACGAGCCAGCCGCACCGGTGGTGGACGCGGAACCGGCGCCTGCACCAGCACCAGCACCAGCGCCAGCGCCAGCGCCAGCACCAGCACCAGCACCAGCACCAGCACCAGCACCAGCACCAGCACCAGCACCAGCACCAGCACCAGCACCAGCACCAGCACCAGCACCGGTCCCACCGCCTTCACCTCCCACTCCAAAGAGGATGCCTATGTCATCGACTGATTCTTCTTCCTCTTCCGCCACCACGCCGCAAGCCGGGCCTGGTGGTAGCGTCKCCATCCTGGGCCTGGGCGGCGATGCCGTGGGCGATGCGTGCGAGTTCGTGGAGCGGCTGGGCCTGCAGGCATCCATACTCGACGCGGTCTCCATCGACCAGCTTGAGGGGCTGCGCCATGTGGGGTTCTTGCTGCTCCTTCCCGGCAACAAACCCGATTCGCCTGCGGCCATGCTGGCCATAGGCTTCATGCTGGCCGCGCTGGGCCGCGGCCGCATTGCCTGCCTGCTGTCTGAAAACGACACCCTGCCGGATGTCCTCAAAGGCGCGACCAGCATCACGGTCGACGATTCGGGCTTGTGGCAGTTGCTGCTGGCGCGCGAGATGAAGCGGGCGGGCCTGGACGTGGACCTGAACCGCGCCGTTTGAGCGGCGTCAGACCGCCGTCAGGCCGCCTGCACCCTGCACGCCCGCCAGTTCCGGCGGATGCGTCACGATGGACTTGAGCTCAGGCCGGGCTGTCTGCAAGGCTTTGAGATCGGGCACAGGCCGGCGCAGGTTCTCGCTGCCCGCAAACACCTGCTCCAGCGCCTGGCTTGCGGCCAGCAATTGCGCGTCGCCGTGCAAGCGCCCAATCACCTGCAGGCCGAAGGGCATGCCGTGCTCGTCCTTGCCGCAGGGCAGGGCCAGTGCCGGGTTGGTGGCCAGCGTCACCACATAGGTCAGGCCCAGCCAGTGGTAGTAGTTGCGCATGGCCTGGCCGTCGATATGGCCGGCGAAGAGCTCCGTCCAGGGGAAGGGCGTCACCGGCGTGACTGGCGCGAGGATGAGGTCGTACTGCTCGAAGGCTTTTGCGAAGCGGCGCGAGATGCGCGTCTGCTCCAGGTGCGCCCAGGCGCGGTCGGCCAGCGTGATGGCCGCGGCGATTTCCATGTTGTCGCGCACATTCGGGCCCAGGGTTTCGGGGGCTTTGCGGTAGGTGTCGGCAAAGGCCGCGACAAAACTCTCGGCGCGCAGCGTGTCAAAGGCGCGGTCGGCGTCGTCCAGTTGCAGGTCCACCGGTTCGCAGCTCGCCACCAGCGGCCGCACGGCTTCCACGCGCTGGCGGAACACGCGGCGTATTTCCGGATCCACGATGCAGACACCGAAATCTTCCGTCGTGCCTACGCGCAGCGTGGACAGGTCCACTGATTTGAGAGGCCAGAAGGCCGAGGCATCCACCGGGTAGGACAGCGGGTCGCGCGCATCGGCCCCCACACTGGCGGACATCAGCAGCGCCGTGTCGGCCACATTGCGCCCCATGGGGCCCAGCACTGAAATAACCGACCAGCCCAGCGGCCGCGCGTCATTGGCCACCAGCCCTGGCGAGGGCCGCAGGCCGACCACGCCGCACAGCGAAGCCGGTATGCGCAGCGAACCGCCGGTGTCCGAGCCGGTGCAGATCGGCAGCATGCCGGCCGCCAGCGCAGCGGCCGAGCCGCCCGAGGAGCCGCCCGCATTGAGCGCGGGGTTGAAGGGGTTGCCCGTCGCGCCCCAGACCGGGTTGCGGGTGTTGGCGCCGGCGCCCATGTCGGGCACATTGGTTTTGGCCGTGACAATGGCGCCGGCCGCGCGCAGCTTGGCCACGAGTGCGTTGTCCTTGGCCGGTACATTGCCGCGCAGCCCCACGTTGCCGTAGGTGGTCAGCAGGCCCGCGGTGTCCTGCAGGTCCTTCACGCCCAGCGGCAGCCCGTGCAGCGGCCCCAGCGGCCCGCCGCGCATCACCTGCGCCTCGGCCTCGCGCGCCGCTTCACGCGCCCGCGTGAAGTCGGTCGCGCAGATCGCGTTGATGGCCGGGTTGAGGTTTTCGATGCGGCTGATGCAGGCGTCCATCAACTCCACCGGCGACACCTGGCGGCTGGCGATCAGGCGGCGAAGTTCAACGGCGGAGATGTCTGCAAGCATGGAGGGCATATCAAATATCTTGTTAATCAGTTTTGATCTGGGAGCGTTCGGCCAGCGTTTTCATGCGCGCGATCTCGGCCGTGACCATGCCTGGCCAGTCGGGAATCGGGGCGTAGCCCGGCTCAAAGCCGGCGCCCTTGAGCTTCTCGATGATTTCAGGGTTGGCCATCACCGTGGCCAGCGCTTTTTCGAGTCGCGCCTTGACGGGTGCCGGCAAGCCCTTGGGCCCCACCACGGCCAGCCAGGCATTCATGTCGACAGCGGGGTAGCCGGCTTCGGCCATGGTCGGCACATTCGGCAGCAGGGCCGAGCGTTTGTTCATGGCCACGGCCAGCACACGGACCTTGCCCGACTTGAGCTGCTGCGATGCCGCGACTACGGTGTCGAAAGACACCGGAATCTGCCCGCCCATCAGGTCGGTCATCAGCGGGCCGGAGCCCTTGTAGGGCACATGCGTCATCTTCAGGCCCGTGGCCGTGTTGAACATCGCGCCGGCGAAATTGGAACTGGTGCCGTTGCCGAAGCTGCCGTAAAGGTATTTGTCCGGGTTGGCTTTGGCCGCCGCCACAAACTGGTGCACGTCGGTGGCCGTGACCGAGGGGTTCACCAGCATCGCCAGCGCCACCGAGCCCACCATGCCTATCGGCTCAAAACCCTTGGCCGGGTCGTAGGACAGCTTGGGCTGCAGGGCAGGGTTCAGCGTGAAGGTGGAGTTCGAGCTCACCAGCAGCGTGTAGCCGTCGGGCTTGGCGGCGGCCACCGCGGCCGCGCCTATGGCGGTGCCGGCACCCGGCTTGTTTTCGATCACCACGGGCTGGCCCAACTGGTCGCCCAGGGCCTTGCCCAGGATGCGCGCCAGCACGTCAGCCGCGCCGCCGGCCGGGAAGGGCGCGACCAGCGTGATGGGCCGCTCCGGAAAGTCGGCAGCCTGGGCGGGCCCGCCCACGGCAGCCAGTCCGCAGAAGAGGATGCCGCCGGCGATCAGTGCGCGGCGCAGTGCATTGAATGACATGGGTTGCATGGTAGGCCTCTTTAAGGTTTTCGGTTGATCGGGGGCGGGGAATCGGTTCAGGTGCTTGCGCTTTATCGCAGACGGCTGGGTGAAAGCGCGCGCGCATCCACGCCCTGCCGCAACAGTTCCTCGGGCAGCGCGGCCTCGCGCAGCAGCGCATCGGCCAGCGCGCTGGCACCGGCCGCGCTCTGGATGCCGTAGCCGCCCTGCGCCGCGAGCCAGAAAAAGCCGGGGCTGGTGTCGTCATGGCCTATCACCATCTCACCGTCGGGCACAAAGGAGCGCAGGCCGGCCCAGGTGCTGGCGGGCCGGCGTATGGTCAGGGTCGTGACGTTTTCAATCTGGTGTATGCCCATGGCGATGTCCAGTTCCTCGGGCACCACATCGTGCGGCACCGTCGGGTCCGCATTGGCGGGCGAGCCCAGCAGCTGGCCCGCGTCGGGCTTGAAGTAATAACTTTCATCGACGCCCACCACGGCCGGCCAGTGCGCAGCGTCCACGCCCTCGGGCGCCTTGAAGGTAAAGGCGCTGCGCCGGTGCGGAACCAGGCCTATGGGCTGCACGCCGAACACGGCGGCCAGTTCATCGGCCCAGGCCCCCGCGGCATTCACCACGGTGCGGGCGCGCAGGGTCTGGCCGTCGCTGAGCTCCACGGTCCAGCAGCGGCCGTCATGTGAGGCACGCGTCACGCCGGCGCTGTTGCGCAGTTCGCCGTCCGCCCCGGCCTTCTGGCGAAAGCCGCGCAGAAAACCCTGGTGCAGGGCGTGCACGTCCATGTCCTGCGCGCCGGCGTCATACAGCGCACCGTGCACCAGTTCGGGCCGCAGGCAGGGCACATGGGCCAGTGTGGTGCCGGCATCCAGCGTGAGCAGCCCGGGACAGTTCGTCATCAGCTCCTTGCGGGTGTTCACCAGTTCCTGCTCCTGCCCGTGCGTAGCCAGGTAAAGCACGCCGCGCGGCTGCATCAAATCAGGGGCGAAGCCCTCGGGCGGCTGCTCGTAAAAGGCGCGGCTGGCGCGCGTGAGCGCCCGCACCATGGGCGGCCCGTAGGTTTCCATGAACATGGCGGCCGAGCGGCCCGTGGAGTGGTAGCCCGGCTGGGACTCGCGCTCGAGCAGCGCGACGCTGCGCTGGCCGGCCAGGCGCCAGGCCAGGGAAGCGCCCGCAATGCCGGCGCCGACGATCAGGATGTCAAATTCTCGCATTTGAGAATTCTCACATGCGAGAATCGTGCCTGTCCAGCCGATTTACCTGATTTGGCCCCGATTCGGCCTCAACAAAGGGAAAACACCATGTCCGCACGCCATGCCCGCCCCGCCCGCGCCCCCGCTGCCGCCCCGGAGGCCGACCGCGTGCAACTCGGCCTGAGCCTGCGCGGGCACCGCAAGGCCCGGCGGCTGACGCTCAAGGACCTGTCCGGCCATTCCGGCGTGGCACTGTCCACGCTGTCCAAGATGGAACTGGGCCAGATTTCGGTCAGCTATGAAAAGCTGGCCGCCGTGGCCCGGGCGTTGTCGCTCGATGTGGGGCAACTGATAGACGCGCGCGGTGCGGCGCCTGCGGGGGGCGCGGCGCCCGTTGTGGTGTGGTCTGAGGCAGACGGGGAGGCCACTTACAGCTCGGGCCACTACGACTACCGCGCGCTGGCCAACGGGTTTGCGGGCAAGCGCATGACGCCCGTGCTGGGCCGCGTCATGGCGCGCCAGCGGGAACAGTTCCCCGACTTCATCCGCCATCCCGGGCAGGAGTTTGTCACGGTGCTTTCAGGCCGGGTGCGCATCGAGTTTGAAACCGGTGAAATCGTTGAAGTCGGGCGCCATGAGTCGGCCTACTTCAACAGCGGCGTCGGCCACATCTATACCTCGCTGGGCCGTGCCGATGCGCGGATACTGGTGGTCATGAGCGAGTAGCTGGCCCCGCGTTTGCCGGGGCTTCAGGCCGACATTCAGGCCGACAGCTTTTCCCAGGTCAAACCGAACTTCATCAAATACTTGCGCAGCCGGTCCGCGTCGTTCACTACGCTGCGCTGGCCGCGTGAGACATTAAAAAGCGCCCGCCCGGCGTCGCTGAGGGAGGCGCTTTTGCGGCATACCTCAATCACGGCTTGCAGCTGCAGCTGGTCAAAATAATCGAGAGAATCCGCGGCGCTGCCCATCAAGGCAGCGAGAGATACGTCGCTGCTGCCGGCTTCCGCTTCCGTGGCCTGCCACTGCCAGCGCAAGCGCGCAATCTCCGCCTCCACCAGGGCCAGCCCTATGCGGCCGTTGTCGCCCAGTGTTGCCAGGCGCGTGATGGAGGCGCTCAGGTCGCGGAAATTACCTGTCCAGATCGCCTCGACCGACTGCGCGAATCGCAGGTAGGCGCGGCGGGCCTCGGTAGTCATGCGGGTTTTGCGGCCCAGGTCTTCCGAGGCCAGCATGAGCTGGTGGTCCATATTGGGTTCGATGTCTTCCCGGCGCTGGCCCAGGCCGGGCAAGGTGTAGGTCCACAGGTTGATGCGCGCGAAAAGGTCTTCGCGGAAACGCCCGCGCGCGACTTCCGCGCGCAAGTCCTTGTTGGTGCCGACTATCAGCTGGAAGCTGCTTTCAACCTCTTTGTCGGCGCCCACGGGCAGGAAGCGTTTTTCCTCAACGGCCTTGAGCAGCATGGCCTGCTCGTCCAGGCCCAGCTCGCCGATTTCATCGAGAAACAGCACGCCCTTGTCGGCCGTGCGCAGCAGGCCGGGGCGGTCGCTGGCTGCACCGGTGAAGGAGCCCTTCTTGTGGCCGAACAGGGTCGAGGCCGCGCCGTCGCCGTGCAGGGTCGCGCAGTTCACATCGACAAACCCGCCGTCGACCTGGTGGCGTGATTTTTTGAGTTCGAAAATGCGCCGCGCCAGCATGGACTTGCCCGCGCCCGTGGGGCCGGTCAACAGGATGGGCGCCTTGCTCTGGACGGCGATGCGCTCGATTTCCTCGATCATGCTGTTGAAGCGCGGGTTGCGCGTGGCAATACCGCTTTTGAGGAAAGAGACCGCATCCTGCTGCGCGACGGCGAGCCGCGCATTGATCGCGTCATAGCGCGACAGGTCCAGGTCGATCAGCTCGTAGCTGCCCGTGCCATGGCCTTGCCGGCCCCGGGGCGGCGCCGTCTGCAACAGCACGCCGGGGATAAAGCGCGCCTCCACCAGCAAAAACAGGCAGATCTGCGCGACATGGGTGCCGGTGGTGATATGGGCCCAGTACTCCTCGCGCTCGGTGTCAAAGGGATAGGCGCTCATCCGGTCATACAGCGCGCCGTAGACCTCGCCGAAATCCCAGGGGTTGGCCAAATTCATTTCAACCAGGCGGACCTCGGTGCCGGGCGAGAGCTGGACCACGTCGTCGCGGACCCGCTCGGCCAGGGGCTTGTTGCGCGCGTCATGCATCAGCTCCAGCCGGTCGACGACAAGGTCTTCATGTTGAGCAATCGACACCGTGGGTCGCCACTTTTCCCAGCGCCCCGAACCCAGGCCTGAATCAAGCTGCGTGCCCAGGAAACCCATCACCACTTTTTTCTTCATATTTCTAATGTACTAGCTTTAAAGCTAGAAAAGTAGGAAATACGCATCGCTGAATTCGGCTGTTCTGCACATTGATTTGGAGAAATAGTCAATCAAATCAAAGATCTTCCTGGTTGCCCAAATGCTTTTGGCAAAGCTGGCACGGCGCCTGCAATAAAGAAGATGTCAGATGAGAAAGTTGTTCGCTCACAAGCAGGGGTTTCCGGGAAACCGGGCCCCGCTGGTGCAGGAGGCACAGGTTGTCCTGGGCGTCCTGTATGTCGCRGCAACCGATGCGCTGGCGCCAAGGCATGAGGTCAAGGGGCGGCTCGGGTAGAGGAGCCGCCCCGTCAGGTTCGACTCCTGATGCCATTGTTCTGTAGCTCAGATGGTTAGAGCACCGTGTTTTGAATACGGCTGTCGCGGGTTCGATTCCCGCCGAACGCTGACGTAAAAAATCAGCTTTATTGGAAGTCAAACGTGCCGCGAGTGGGAAAAGTGGATGCAGCTTGCAGCGGGAAGCCGCGGCAGCTTGCGGGCCAGAACCCACCGGCAACAGTTGCCAGTGCGAAGGTACTGCGACACCGGACGGCGAAGACGCCCGGTCGTGGCATCGAAAGATCCCACGCCCAAGCCCTTCACCCGAAAGTGCCTGCACCCTGAGTCCGCGGCTGTTGCCGATGCGGACTATAGGTTTGTTACGTGAAAAAGAAGAATAAGGGGAAAGAAAAATGTTTGGATTGAAACAATACAAGGTCAAGAAAAACGAGCGCGGCCTGTTGCTGCGCAACGGCGACTTCGAGCGCGTGCTGCAGCCCGGCAAACACTGGGTGTACGGCGGCGCCGACCATATCCGCGTGGAGACTTTCGCGATGGAACAGGCGGCTTTCACGCACAGCCTGGCCGACTACTTCATGGCCAAGGAGCCTGAAGTGGTGGCCCTGGAATTTGTCCAGGCCGCGCTGTCGGATTCGCAGGCAGGCCTGCGTTACGAGAACGGCTCGCTGGTGGAAGTGCTGGCACCGGCCACCCGCAAGCTCTACTGGAAAGGCCTGAACGACATTCGCATCGACGTGGTCGATATCGGCCAGAGCCTGGCGGACAGCGAAAAGCTGCCGGCCGGCCTGGTGGCTACGCTGGGCCAGACCCAGCTGCGCCAGCGCCCGGTGAAAGGACTGGACGGCGTGCTGCTGGTGCAGGTGCCGGACTTCCATGCCGGTGTGCTGACGCTGGACGGCAAGGTGGCCGGGCTGCTGGATGCCGGGGCCTATGGTTTCTGGCGCTACGGCCGCAAGGTGGATGTCGAATGCATTGACCTGCGTTCCCAGGCGCTTGAAGTCAGCGGACAGGAAATCCTCACGCGCGACAAGGTGAGCCTGCGCCTGAACCTGACGGCCGCCTGGCGTTACGAGGATGTGCTCAAGGCCTTCGCCCAGTGGGGCAAGCCCTCGGAGCAGATCTACCGCGAGTTGCAGCTGGGGCTGCGCGCGGCCGTGGGAACCCGCACGCTCGACGAGCTGCTGGAGAACAAGGCCGCGTTGGACGACATCATTGCCGGCTATGCCCGTGAACGCCTGGCGGGCGCCGGCATGAAGCTGGAAAGCCTGGGTGTGAAAGACATCATCCTGCCCGGCGAGATGAAGGCCATCCTGGCGCAGGTGGTGGAAGCCGAGAAATCGGCCCAGGCCAATGCGATCCGCCGCCGCGAGGAAACCGCGGCCACGCGTTCGCTGCTCAACACGGCCAAGGTCATGGAGGACAACCCGATTGTCCTGCGCATGAAGGAGCTGGAGACGCTGGAACGCGTGGCCGAGCGTATCGACAAGATCTCCGTGTTCGGAGGTCTGGACCAGGTGCTCAACGGGCTGGTGAAGCTGCGTTGAGTGCTGTTAAAGAAAAAGGGCGCGCTGGCACAGAAGGGAGCGCCACTGCCAAAAATGTTGATTGCCGGCAGGCCGGGTAACACCGGGTGCGGCGGGAAAGCCGGTTGACGGGCAAGGTTGAGGATGCAGGTGCTGGCTCCGATGACGGGTCTGCCACTGGCGCGCGTTTCCAACCGTCAGCTGGGCCACTGGCTTCAAACACCGTGGTCGCCGTATTGATGCGGGTTCGAATCCCGCCGCGTCCACCAGAAAACGAGAATAAAAATGGAAAACACTGTGAAGCGAGAACTCTCGCCGGCCTTGAAGCAGGCGGTTGAACGTCTGTACACGGTCTTCAACGGTTACCGGGCACCACAACATTACCTCAATGTGTGTTTGGCATGCTGCATGGACGAAGCGCTGGAGAAAGAAATGCGGCGAGTGCCTTTGCGCCAGATCAGCGCCAAGCACTTCTATGAGTACAACTGCGCTGCCAAAGACTGGCCGCAACCCGCGGATGAACTCAAATATCTGTTGCCGCGCATGCTGGAGCTGCTGGCCAATGGCGCCGATGTGCATCACTCGACGGAACTGTCTCTGGACCGACTGGGAAATTGCGAGGATGGTGTTTTCTCGGCGGAGGAACACAAGGCCATTGAGGCCTTTGCGCTGGCTCACTTTGCTGACTGCTTGCGTCAGCATCCCTGGCAGTCAGGAGGGGGTTATGGTGGTGATGCGGCCTTTGAGTTCCTTTTGATGTTTGCCATTGGCGGTATCGATTTGCAGCCCTTGTTGGACTATTGGCTGAGAAACGAATCCACTCCGGCGACCCTGCATTACGTGAACGCCGGGTTCTACGAGTTTTGGCAAAACCAGTGCATCAGGAATGCATTCGCGGAGGATCGCCCTGAATTTCAGGAAGTGATGAAAACCTGGCTGACCGACTACAGCCATCGCCAGACCTTCGCTCGCCGGATCCTGAAGCTCGAGATGAACAACCTCGACCAGACCCCGACTTGCTACTACGGAAGCCGGATAACCCCGCAAGACATGGCGGAAACCGTATTTGACTTGATAACTTATTAGGATAAGAAGATGAACTACCAACAACACGAAGTCACCGGCGGCGTGCCGGTGAAGATGTGGACCAAGGGCGTTCCCGTGGAAGCCCAGGCTCTCAAGCAGCTGGAGAACTCCGCGCGCCTGCCGATTGTGTTCAAGCATGTGGCCGTGATGCCTGACGTGCACTACGGCCTGGGCGCGACCATCGGCAGCGTGATCCCGACCTTCAAGGCCATCATCCCGGCCGCGGTCGGTGTGGACATCGGCTGCGGCATGATGGCCTGCAAGACCACGCTGCGCGCCGAAGACCTGCCCGACAATCTGGGGCCCCTTCGTACGGAAATCGAAAAAGCCGTGCCGCACGGCTCCGCGCCCAAGGCCTACCGCCGTAACGGCTCGGTGCGCGAAGTCGGCGCCTGGACGAATCCGCCCAGCGCGGCCGATGCGGCCTGGGGCCAGCTGGTCGATGAATTCGAGGCGCTATGCCTGGACTACCCGCGCCTGAAAAACACCAACAACCACCGCCACATGGGAACCCTGGGCGGCGGCAACCACTTTGTCGAGGTTTGCCTCGATGAAAGCGGCGGGGTGTGGATCATGCTGCACAGTGGCTCGCGCGGGGTGGGCAATGCCATCGGTACGCACTTCATTGAGCTTGCGAAGAAGGATGCCGAGCTGCACCAGCGCAACCTGCCGGACAAAGACCTGGCTTACCTCGAAGAAGGTTCGCAGTACTTCGGCGACTATGTGCGCGGCGTGGGCTGGGCGCAGAAGTTCGCGCGCCTGAACCGCGAGGTGATGATGCAGGCTGCCATCGGCGCGCTGCGCAAGGTGATCAGCAAGCCTTTCGAGACGCACCTGGAGGCGGTGAACTGCCACCACAACTATGTGCAGAAGGAAACGCACTTTGGGCAAGAGGTGTTTGTGACCCGCAAGGGCGCCGTGAGCGCCAAGGCGGGAGAGCTGGGGATCATTCCCGGCAGCATGGGCGCCAAGAGTTTTATCGTGCGCGGCAAGGGCAACCCCGACAGCTTCATGAGCTGCAGCCACGGCGCCGGCCGCACCATGAGCCGCACCCAGGCCAAAAAGCTGTTCACGGTGGACGACCAGGTCAAGGCGACCGAAGGCGTGGAATGCCGCAAGGATGCCGACGTGATCGACGAGATCCCCATGGCCTACAAGGACATCGACGCCGTGATGCTGGCGCAAAGCGACCTGGTGGAGGTGGTTTACACGCTCAAGCAGGTGGTTTGTGTGAAAGGGTAGGACGGGCCTTCGAAGGAGGAGGACGCCCTGGCCCCGGTATTTAAAAAAACAAGAAACAGGAAAGAAGAAAAACAATGATTGAACTCGATGGCTCGCAAGGCGAAGGCGGCGGGCAGATTCTGCGCACGGCGCTGGCGCTGAGCCTGGTGACGGGCAAGCCCTTTCACATGGACAACATCCGCGCCAAACGGCCCAAGCCCGGCCTGATGCGCCAACACCTGGCCTGTGTGAATGCGGCTGTGGCGGTAGGCGGTGGCGTGGGCGAGACTTCCGCTGTCAATGCCAACGGCCAGCCCGTGCAGATCGGCGAAACCACGCTGCTGTTCACGCCGGGCAAGGTGCGCGCGGGCGACTATGAATTCGCGGTGGGCTCGGCCGGCAGCTGCATGCTGGTGCTGCAGACCGTGCTGTGGCCGCTGCTGCAGGCCAAGGAGGCCTCCACGCTGCTGCTCAGCGGCGGGACGCACAACCCGATGGCGCCTTCCATTTCTTTCCTGACCCTGCTGGCGCCGTATTTCGCCGGCAAGGGCGAGGCGCTGTTTGAGATTGAACTGCGCCGGCACGGGTTTTACCCTGCCGGTGGCGGAGAGGCGCGCGTGCGTGTGCAGCCGCCTGCCCAAGGTTTTTCCGCCATCGACATCATGCAGCGCGGCGTACTGCTGGAAGCCTATGCCGAATGCCTTCATGCCGGACTGCCCAAAGGCGTGGCCGAGCGCGAACTGGCTGTGCTGCAGCAAGGGCTGGGCTGGGATGAAGGTAGCCTGCGCAACCGCGGGCTGCGCAACAACGAGGGGCCGGGCAATGCGCTGCTGGCCGTGCTGCGTTATGAACACATCACCGAGGTGTTCGCGGCCTATGGCGAAAAAACCGTCAGCGCCGAACAGGTGGCGCGCCGGCTGCTGCAGGAAGTGCGGGACTACCAGGCGCACAGCGCTCCGGTGGGGCCGCACCTGGCGGACCAACTGATGATCCCGATGGCACTGGCGGCGATGCAGGGAAGAATGGGCCGCTACTGGGCGACGGAGCTGACCGAGCACACCCGCACCAACGCCCGCACGATTGAGGCCTTTCTGCCTGTGAAGTTCTCCTGCGAAGTGCGGGAGAGCGGCGTCGTGATTTCGATTGCGGCCTGATGGATGAGAACGAACCCGTGGCGCGCGAGATGTCAGCGCGCTACGGGTTTTGTCACCCCATTGTCCGGTGCCGCGATCGCAGCGTCTCTTTGCATCAAAGCGCGCACCAGCCAGGCAAACCACGCCGCGGCAATCGCAGCCGCCATCCACACCAGCATCTGCCCCAGCCGTGCCTGGTCGTCCAGCAGGTAGGCGTTGCAGACGCGCATCGGCGAGCTTTCATAAAGATTGCCCACGACCGCCATCATGGGCAGCACATTGCCCAGAAAGAATCCCTGCACCAGCAGGCCCGCCGGCCGCCACGACAGGCGGATCGCGGCGCCGCAGGCCAGCAGGGCCAGGCATTTGAGGATTTCGATGCGGCCGTCCACCAGCGCCAGGTCCAGCACGCGGGGAATCATCAGGATCGCGAGCATCAGTGCGACGGCGAACAGGCCGCTGATGCCGTGGGCATTCCACAGGTTGAGGCGCGCATGCCAGCGGCCCGGCAATGCCGCGGCGAGCAGGTAGCCGGCCACCATCAGCAAAGGGTATTGCACCAGCATGTGGCGCGTCATGCTGGCCTCCAGGCCGTGGCGCACACCGGGCCAGGCCAGCAGGCACAGCAAGACTCCGGCGATGCAGGCCAGCGCGCCACGCGAAGGAACAGCCGGCATCTTCATGGCCTTCATGGCGATGGCGCGGCCGTGTTCGCCAGGTGCTGCGCATAGTCGAGCGCTAGCTGCTGCTCCGCGTAATCAAAGATGCGGACAAGCCGGCCTTGCTGGTCGACGACCAGCAGCGCCGCGTTGTGCTCAAAATCGCCGCGGCCATCCGGCACCACCACCACCTGGAAATCCGCCAGCAGGCGTTGGGTGTCCTGCGGATCAGGCACACGCACAAAGCGCCACAGCGCGGGGTCGGCGCTCAATCGCGACGCGTAGGCCTGCAACACATTGGGTGTGTCAGGGCTGCCGTCAAAGCTGATCGACAGCAGCTTCACCTTGCCGCCGCGCTCCTGCAGCACCTGCTGCATTTGCTGGAAACTGCTGCCCATGGCGAGGCAGACGGTCTGGCAACGTGTGTAGACAAAATCCACCAGGGTGACCGACTGCCCGTCCGCCAGGTATTGCGACAGCGCCTGCGGAGCGATGCCGGGTCCGTCGATGCTGACCGCCGGGCTGGGCACCGGTTGCAAGGCGACTTCAAGCCGGCGTGCGCCCTCGGCGGTCCAGACCTGGAAGCCGTGCGTCAGCCATGCGGCGGCGGCATAGCCCGCCAGGGCCAGCATGGCGCTCAGCAGGGCGGTGCGAAACATCGACAGCTCGGGCTGAGGCTCAGGAGGCTTTGCCCGCCAGCGCCTTGAGTTCGGCGCCGCCGTTAAAGGGCGCGGTGCGTGTGCCGGCCTTGCGTTCGGCTTCGAACAGTTCGGGCTTGATGGCGCCCGCCTTGTTCGACCATTCACCGCGGATGTAAGTCGCCACTGCCGCCAGCTCGACATCGCTCAGTTGTGCGAAGGCCGGCATGGCGCCCTTGAAGCTGTTGCCCATGACGGTGATCTCGCCCGTGATGCCGTGCAGCAGGATATTGGCCACGATGCGCTCCTCATCGGCCACCCATTCAGAGCCGTCCAGTGGCGGGAACACGCCCGGCAATCCCTTGCCGGTGGCCTGGTGGCAGGCCACGCAGTTGGCGGTGAACAGCTGTTTGCCATTGGCGGCTGTGTTTACGCCCGGGGCCGGGCCCGACAGGTCGGCCAGCGTGCGCCTGTCGCCCAGGTCGGCACGGCCGAAGGAGCCGGACAGCGCGATGTAACCCGCGCCCCACAGCACCAAGGCCGCCGCCCCGGCCAGGAAGAGCAGCGGGATGGGCTGTCCCTTTTCGGAGGGCTCGGCCTGTTCGCGCTCCTGTGCCCGGCTCTCGGATGTGTTGTCGTTCAACATGGGGTCACCTTGTGTGGCTCAGGGCTTGGGGGCGGGGGGCAGCACCGGGTAGGTGTGGTTCAGGCCCTGCAGGTACTTGACCAGGTCCAGCGCCTGGGGCGTGGGCACCACCACCTGGCCCACGTTGGGCCCGTAGGGGGGCGGCAGGGCCAGCGGCTGCTCGCCTTCGCTCTCGGCGTCCTTTGCGTCCTTCACCACGAACAGGTAGGGGTAGGACGGCATGATGGAGCCGGGCACATAGGCGCGCGGCTGGTAGAGGTGGCCCAGGTGCCAGTCCTTGCTCGGCTGGCGCGCACCGATGTTGAACAGGTCGGGCCCGGTGCGCATGCTGCCCAGCAGGTGGGGCTTGTCGTAGAAATAATCGCCGGGCACCGAGGCCCGGCCCCAGCCGCGCTCCGCGTCGGGGCCGAAATTGCGATCACGCGGCTGCTGGCTGTGGCAGTACACGCAGCCGTTGGCGATATAGACCTCGCGCCCGCGCAACTGGGCGCTGGTGTAGCCCTTGAGTTCGGCCGGCGGCTTGATGTCGCGCACCTGCATATATGGCATGACCACCAGGGCCGCCGTGGCGATGCCCAGGGCGACCATGGCGCCCGATGCCAGCTTGATTTCATTTTCCATGTGAGGTCCCCAGTTCCGGGCTGTGCGGATCGTTGGGCCAGAACAGGGCGGCGCCCGCGCGGCCCGGCCCGAAGCGCAGCGCCATGGCCAGGAAATGGCCGACGAACACCAGGTGGCTGAGCACCATCAGGCTGCCCCCGACGGATCGCCACTGGAGGTAGGGCAGGGTGACCTCCACCGAGGCCATGAAGGGCCGCGCGGCATCCAGCATGGCCACACCCTGGAGCCAGCCGCCTATGGTGAGCCCGACAAAATAAATCATCGCCCCCACGGCCGCCAGCCAGAAATGCAGGGTGATCAATTTGGGGTAGGGCCACTCCCAGTTCAGCACCCGGGGCATCATGAAATAGATGGCGCCGAACAGCACCATGGTGACGAAGGCATAGGCGCCCAGGTGCGCATGAGCCACGGTGAAATGGGTGAAGTGGGTGATCTGGTTGACGCTGCGCAGCGCCTCCAGCGAGCCCTGCAGCGAGGACGCCAGATACATCAGCCCGCCGAACATCATGAAGCGCAGCGTGGGCGAATAGCGCGCCAGGTGCATGCGCCCCCGCAGGGTGGCGCCCATATTGATGCTGAAGGCGATCACCGGGATCACCATCATGACGCTCTGCACGATGGACAGCGTGACCAGCCAGCCCGGCACCGGGCCGCCTATGAGGTGGTGGCCGCCGACCTGCCCGTAGAAAAACGCCAGCGTCCAGAAGCCGAGCAGCGAGAGGTTGTAGGAGCGTATCGGCCGGCCAATGACCTTGGGCAGGAAGTAATAGATGGCGCCCACGCTGACCGGCGTGAACCACAGGCCCAGCACGTTGTGGCCGTACCACCAGTTGGTGGTGGCCTGCTGCACGCCGGTGTGCACGCCGGGCATCTTGCCGACCAGGAAGAGCAGGGCGATCCACAGCAGCGCCGCCGTCATGTACCAGACGCTGACGTACAGGTGTGACACCTTGCGGTTGACCAGGGTGTAGAGCACCGGCAGGATGACCAGGGCAAAGCCGGCGAACATGAAGATCGCGATCTGCCACGGAATCTCCAGGTACTCCATGCCGTCGTTCCAGCCGGTCGCGATGGCGCCTATGCCGCCGGCGATGCCCATGTTGATGAGCGCGCCGCCCAGCATGACCCAGATCGCGCCGTACAGCCGGGTGCGCAGCAGGCGCGGCAGCAGCCAGACGATCATTCCCAGCGCGGCATTGGTGATCCAGCCGTAGAGCACGCCGGTCAGGTGCACCGTGCGGATGCGGCCGAAGGTCAGCCAGGCATAGTCGGTGAGCCAGTCGGGCTCATGCAGCTTGATGGACGAGATCAAGCCCGCCGCCGAGCCCACCACCAGCCACATGCAGGCAAAGGTGATGAACATGAACACCGGGAAGGCGGTGGAGCGGTCGGAGCTGATGCGGTCCAGCAGCTCGGCCGCATCGGCCGCGTGCGTCTGTATGCCGCCTTCCTTGACCGCCTGCTGCATGGACGCCTGGGCGGCGCCCTGCAGGGCCGGGTCGTCCACCTGGCCGACCTCGCCGTGCGCGAAGATCACCGAGGCGGCGGTCGGGTTTTCCACCAGCAGCCCTTTGCGCAGCGACCAGATAAACACAAACAGGCCGATGATGGACAGCAGGAAGGCGCCCAGCAGGCTGACGACGGCGCTGTCCATCATGCGGCCCCTTCTGTCTGTGCGGCCTGCCCGCTGTTCCGGGGGGAAACGGTCATGAATTATTCCTCCGCTATGTGTATTGAAGGGAAGCTTGCGCCTGGCGACAGCCTTTTTTGGCCCTTGGGCCGAGGCCGGCGGTGGCTGCGTGCGGAGCGCCCATCCTACGCCTTTGGCTCCTCGCAGGCCAGCCCGCAAAACCGGGAGTGCGCCGGCTGCTATGAATTTTGTAGCTTTTTTGCATTCGATGCGGCGGGCATGGGCGCGCGCCCGAGGTTTTGTACGAATTAAGTTTCGCCTCATGAAGCCGTGTTAGCCTCGCCCGCATGTTGAACCGCATCCCCTCCTTCCTGCGCCATGTCGGCCCCGGCGTTGTCACCGGCGCCGCCGACGACGACCCATCCGGCATCGCCACCTACACGCAGGCGGGGGCGCAGTTCGGCACCGGGCTGCTCTGGACGGTGTTTTTGTCGCTGCCCTTCATGATCGCCATCCAGTTGGTGAGCGCCCGCATAGGGCGCGTCACCGGCAAGGGTGTGGCGGCCAACCTGCGCGAGCACACGCCGCGCGCCTTTCTGATGGCCATGGTGTTTTTGCTGGTGGTCGCCAACACCATCAACATCGCGGCCGACATCGCCGCCATGGGCGAGGCGCTGCAGCTCGCGGTGGGCGGCGGCGACCATTTCCATGCGGTGGCTTTCGGCATCATCACGGTGCTGCTGCAGGTGTTTGTGCCCTACCGCAAGCTCGCGCCTATCCTCAAGTGGCTCACGCTTTTCCTGTTCGCCTATGTGATCGCCGTGTTCCTGGTGCAGGTGCAGTGGGCCCAGGTGCTGCACGACCTGGTGATTCCCAAGCTGCAATGGACCTCGGGCTACTGGATGATGATCGTCGCGCTGCTGGGCACCACCATCTCGCCCTACCTGTTTTTCTGGCAGGCCTCGCAGGAAGTCGAAGAGCTGCGCCTGAAGGGCGGCGGCCACGGCTCGGAAAAGGAAGTGCGCCGCGACCTGCGCCGCGTCAAGCGCGACACCTACATCGGCATGTTTTTCTCCAACGCCATCGCCTTCTTCATCATGGTGCTGGGCGGTGCGGTGCTGTATGCGGCCGGCATTCACGACGTGACTTCGGCCGCCCAGGCTGCACAGGCCTTGCGGCCGCTGGCCGGCGATTTTGCCTTTGCGCTGTTTGCCGGCGGCATCATCGCCACCGGCCTGCTGGCCGTGCCGGTGCTGGCCTCGTCGGCCGCCTACGCGGTGGCCGAAGCCTTCGGCTGGCCTGAAGGCCTGGAGCGCCACTGGTACGAGGCCAAGCGCTTTTACGCCATCATCGTCATCGCCACGGTGGTCGGCACCGGCATGGACTTCACCAGCATAGACCCGATGAAGGCGCTGTACTGGAGCGCGGTGATCAACGGCGTGGTGGCCGTGCCCATCATGGCCGGCCTGATGCTGCTGGCGAGCCGCAAGGCCGTCATGGGCAAGTTCACTTCGGGCTTGAAGACCACCTGGTTCGGTTGGGGTGGTGTGGTGGTGATGGGCTTTGCGGTGTTGATGATGCTGCTGGATTTGTTCCGGCCGGTGTCTTAGGGCGGCTCTTCTCTTTCGGAGGAGGAAGAGGGCAGATTCATATCCGCAGATTTCGCAGATTTACGCAGATTAAGACAAACAGGCAAAAAAACCTATGCAAGGCCGCGTGGTCAGTGCAAGGGAATAGGCCTAAAGACTTGAGCAAAAAATCTGGTTTTCAATCTGCGTAAATCTGCGAAATCTGCGGATAGATTGAGTTAAGTCTGTGGATCAATTCAAGCGCCATCCCGACGCGCAACCAGCAAACGCCGCGGCCCCGCACCCTGTTCACCCAGCTTGTCATAAGGGTTGCGCAGCCGGCATTTGTCAATCGACAGGCAGCCGCAGCCTATGCAATCGTCCAGCGTGTCGCGCAGTTTCTTGAGCTGCGCCATGCGCTCGTCCAGGTCGGCGCGCCAGGCGGCCGACAGGCGCGCCCAGTCCGCGCGGCTGGGCGCGGCCCGGGCGGGCAGGGTAGAGAGCGCCGCCTCGATGTCGGCCAGCGCAATGCCCACCCGCTGCGCCACCCGCACAAAAGCCACGCGCCGCAGCATCTCGCGCGCATAGCGGCGCTGGTTGCCTTCGGTGCGTGTGCTGCTGATCAGCCCCTTGGTTTCGTAGAAGTGCAGCGTTGAAACCGCCACGCCGCTACGGCGCGCCATGTCGCCGACCGAGAGTGTGGGGAAGATGCCGGCCTGTTCCAGTTCCGTGCCCATGGCTTTCCTTCAAAAAAGTGCTTGACCTCAACTTTACTTGAGGTTCCAGACTCCTGCTTTTGCGAGCCAATCCGGCCCGCATATTTCAAAGGAGTTGTTTCCATGTCCAGCGATTCATCCAGCCCCGCTTCCTCTTCCGCCTCCGTGTTCCGCGTCGACAAGTTTGTCGTGCCTTCGCAGTCCATCTCCGCTTTTGTCGAGCGCATCCACCAGGTCCAGCGCATGCTGGGCGAGCAACCGGGCTGCTTGCAAAAGCATGTGCTGACCCAGACCGGCGACAGCAGCGAGTTCGATGTGGTGACGGTCGTTGAGTGGGCCAGCGCCGATGCGGTGGCTGCCGCCCAGGTCGTCATGCAAAAGCGGCTCGCGAGCGAGGGCTTTGACATCCAGGCTTTCAGGAAGAAGCTGGGGGTGCGTGGGGATTCGGGGATGTACCGCGCGGCTTGAATGCCGCGGTGCTCAGGGCCTGCCTAGCGCCTCGAGCACATGCTCTGGCGTGGCCGGCGCTTCGAGTACGACGACTTGGCTCGGCCGCGCGGAGGCGATCGCATCGCGCATCGCCTCATACACGCTGATCGCCAGCATCAGCGGCGGCTCGCCCACGGCCTTGCTGCCGAAGACGTTGTCTTCGCGATTGGGTTCAGGCCACAGGGCTATGTTGAAGTGTTCGGGCACGTCGCCGGTCGCGGGGATTTTGTAGGTGCTGGGTGCGTGGGTGGTCAAGAGGCCTTTGTCGTTCCACACCAGCTGTTCAGTCGTGAGCCAGCCCATGCCCTGGATAAAGCCGCCCTCGATCTGGCCTATGTCGATCGCCGGGTTGATGCTGGTGCCCACGTCGTGCAGGATGTCGACCTTGAGCACGCGGCTTTCGCCGGTCAAGGTGTCTATGGCGACCTCAGTGCAGGCCGCGCCGTAGGCGAAGTAATAGAACGGCCGGCCGGTGAGGGTGGTTTTGTCGTAGTGGATTTTGGGGGTGCGGTAAAAGCCGTCGCTCCACAGCTGGATGCGGTTGGCATAGGCCAGTTTCACGACTTCGGTAAAAGGCCGCGCGCCTGCCGGTGTGACGACCTCGCCGTTTTCAAATTGCACGGCGCCTGCGCCGCAGCGGTCCAAGCCGGCGACGAACTGCGCGAGGTTGTCGTGCACATTGCGGGCCGCGTACTGCGCCGCGCGCGCATTGAGGTCGGTGCCGGCCGAGGCGGCGGTGGCCGAGGCATTGGGGACCTTGCTGGTGTCGCTGGCCGTGGCCAGCACCTGGGCCAGCGGCACGCCGAGTTCATCGGCCACGATTTGTGCGACCTTGGTGTTCAGGCCCTGGCCCATTTCGGTGCCGCCGTGATTGACCTGCACGCTGCCGTCTGTGTAGACATGCACCAGCGCGCCGGCCTGGTTGAACAGCGTGGCGGTGAAGGAGATGCCGAACTTGACGGGGGTGAGGGCGATGCCGCGCTGGATGACTTCGCTTTTGGCATTCCAGGCGGCGATGGCCCGGCGGCGTTGCCGGTAGTGCGAGGTCTGCTCCAGCTTGGCCAGCAGCGGTTCGAGGATGTTGTCCTCGACCTTCATCTGGTAATGGGTCACGTTTCGGCGAGGGGCTTCGACAGGCTCAGCCCGAACGGTGGCTTTATTTTCCGCGTGTGGAAGGGACGAGGGGTTTGCCAGCTCATCGCTGTAGAGGTTGCGCCTGCGCACGTCCAGCGGGTCCAGGCCCAGGGTGCGAGCGATGTCGCCCATGATGGTTTCGATGACGATCATGCCCTGCGGGCCGCCGAAACCGCGGAAGGCGGTGTTGCTTTGTGTGTTGGTTTTGCAGCGGTAAGAGGCGATCTCCACGTCCTCGAGGAAATAGGCGTTGTCGGCGTGGAAGACCGCGCGGTCGGCCACCGGGCCCGAGAGGTCGGCGCTGAAGCCGCAGTTGACCGCCATCATGAGCTTGAGGCCGGTGAGGCGGCCGGTGTCGTCAAAGCCCACGTCGTACTCGTAAGCAAACGGGTGACGCTTGCCGGTGACCATGAAGTCGTCGTCGCGGTCCAGCCGCAGCTTGACGGGGCTGTGCAGCTTGTGCGCGGCAATCGCGGCCCAGACGGCCATCTGGCCCGACTGGGTTTCCTTGCCGCCAAAGCCGCCGCCCATGCGCCTGCACTCCACGCGCACCGCATGGTTGGCAATGCCCAGCGCGTGCGACACCCAGTGCTGGATCTCACCGGGGTGCTGGGTGCTGGAATAGACCAGCCACTGTTGCTGCTCCTGCGGCACGACGTAGGCGACCTGGCCCTCGAGGTAAAAGTGTTCCTGGCCACCGACTTCCAGCATGCCCTGCAGCCTGTGGGCGGCTTTTTGCAGCGCGGCGGCCGCGTCGCCGCGTTTCACAAACACCGGCGGCAGCACATAACTTTGGGCCTTGAGCGCGTCCTGCACCTTGAGCAGTGCCGGCAAGGGTTCTATGTTGCACACCACCTTGCGCGCGGCGCGGCGCGCCTGCATCACGGTGTCGGCCACCACCACGCCTATGACCTGGCCTATGTGCTGCACCGTGTCTTGCGCGAATACCGGTTCGTCGTGCGAAAAATTGCCCAGCACAGGGTCGCCGGGAATGTCGCGCGCGAGGATCACATCACGCACACCGGGCATGGCCAGGGCTGCGGCCGTGTCAACGCCCAGCAGCTTTCCATGCGCGACGGTCGACAGGATGGGTGCGGCATGCAGCGTGCCGCGCAGTTCGGGAATGTCGTCGACATAGGTGGCGGCGCCCGCCACCTGCGCGCGCGCGCTTTCATGCGGCGTGGAGCGGCCGGCCGCGCGTGCGCCGGCGGGCTGGCGAGCCAGCGACTGCTTTTGGGCCGGGTCGGCGGGCGGCATGCTGTCGGCGCGGGCATTGGCCGTGCGTACCTCGGGGTCGGCCACTACATCGCGGCTGACGGACATGTCCTTGGCATTCATGTGGCCTCCTCCAGCCGGAAGGAGGCCAGGTTGATCTGCTGCAGGCCCTGGCTTTCGAGCCAGTAGCGCTGCAGCAAATTGCCCAGCACCTCGCTGCGGTAGGCGGCCGAGGCCCGCATGTCGGAGATGGGCGAGAACTCGGCGCGCAGGGTGGCCATGGCCTGGCGCACGGTGGCCTGGGTCCAGGGCTGGCCTGTCAGTGCCGCTTCGGTTTGCACGGCGCGCACCGGTGTCGCGGCCACGCCGCCTGCGCCTATGGATGCGGCGATGACTTTGCCGTCTTCAATCTGCAGGTTGATCGCCAGGCAGACGGCGGAAATATCGTCGTCGTAGCGCTTGGAGATTTTGTAGACCCGTAGCCGTTCCGGCCCCTCACCCCAGCCCTCTCCCCAGAGGGGCGAGGGAGCAATACCGGTTTTCTCTTCAGTCCCCTCTCCCCCTGGGAGAGGGTTAGGGTGAGGGCCACCCGGCCTTGGCACCTTCACCCAGGCCAGCACCTCATCCGCAGCCATCACATTCTTTCGATACCCGGTGTAAAGCTTCTCGATAGGCATCTCGCGATGCCCACGCACACTCATGAGCACCACGTTCGCATTCAAGGCAATCAGCAGCGGCATGGAGTCGCCAATCGGCGAGCCATTGGCGACATTGCCGCCCAGGGTGCCCGAGTTGCGCACCGGCAGGCCGGCAAAGCGGGTCGCGAAGTTGTGCAGCTGCGGGCGGTCTTGCACCAGCGCAGCATAGGCATCGGCCAGTGTCACGGCCGCGCCTATGGCGATGTGATGCGGGTAGTGTTCAACACGCCGCAGCTCTTCCACCTTGGTGACGTCAATCACCTGGCCGAATTCCATGTGCATTTTGGTGACCCAGAGGCCGACGTCGGTGCAGCCGGCGACCAGCTGGGCGCCGGGTTGTTCAGCGCGGGCCTGCAGCAGGCCAGCCAGGGTGCGCGGGGCCAGGTAGGCCGATTCGGTCACGCCGGGTTCGGTGCGCAAGGAGTTGAGCTGATGCAGCAGGGCGCTTTCATCCACCTTCACGGGCGGCAGCGCCGCCATGGCCTGCGCGGCATCCAGGATGGGCCGGTAGCCGGTGCAGCGGCAGAGATTGCCTGAGAGTTCTTCCTGCGCGAGCTCCCGGCTGATGGGCTCACCCTTGCAAACGTGGTTTTGGTACATGCCGAACAGGCTCATCACAAAACCAGGAGTGCAGAAGCCGCATTGGGAACCATGCTGATCGACCATGGCTTGCTGGGCCGGATGCAAGGCGCCGTCTTGCGCCAGGTCCTCCACGGTCCACAAGGCCATGCCGTCCACCGAATGCGCCAGCCGAATGCAGCTGTTGATGGTGCGGTACTGGACCTGCCCGCCGGCCGCCTCGCCCAGCACCACGGTGCAGGCGCCGCAGTCACCTTCGCCGCAGCCTTCCTTGGTGCCGGTGCAGGCCAGGTCCTCGCGCAGCAAGTCCAGCAGGGTGCGGCTGGGTGGTACATTGCTGACGGACACAACCTCGCCCCGCCTGATGAAGCGGATGGGTCTGGAAAAAGGTGGGACAGCCATGCTTCAGGTTAAACATTCGCGCCGCGCCCGGCATATCAAAGCCCGTATCAGGCGCATGGGTGAAAAGGTATGAAAGACCAGGCGCTTTTCGACAAGATAGACCTCCATCTCATCAGGGTCTTGAATACCGTGCTTACTGAACGCAGCGTATCACGCGCCGCCATCCGATTGGGGATGTACCAGCCCGCCGTCAGCGCGGCGCTCAAGCGCCTGCGCGTGCTGGCCGGCGACCCCATCCTGGTGCGCTCGGGCGCGGGCATGGTGCCCACCGATGCCGGCCTGCGCATGATTGAGCCCTCGGCCAGCATCCTGCGCGCGGCCGGCATGTTGTTCAGCGACGCCCGTGGCTTTGACCCGGCCACGGCCGACGTCACCTTTCGCCTGGCGGCCAGCGATTACCTGGACCCGCTATTCCTGCCGCAGCTGGTGGCGCAGGTGAAAACGCAGGCGCCGCGCTGCCGCATCGAGATCCAGCCGCTGTCGGCCGACTCCGACTACCGCGCGCAGCTGGCCCAGGGCCAGGCCGATATCGTGATCGGCAACTGGGCCGCGCCACCCGACGACCTGCACATGGCGCGGCTCTTCGGCGACGAGGTGGTGTGCCTGGTGGCCAAAGACCACCCCGCCGTGCGCCGCGGCTGGGACACCGCGAGCTGGCTGGAAGCCGAACACATCGCGCCCTCGGCGCTGCACCCAGGCGCCAAGGGCGTGATCGACGAGCACCTGGACACGCTGGGCCTGGTGCGCAACATCACGGTGCGCTGCCCGCATTTCGGCCTGATGCCGTCCATGGTGGCATCAAGCTTGCTGGTGATGACCACGGGCCGCCAGTATTGCGAACGTTTTGCCGCCATCCTGCCGGTCGCCATACTGCCCAGCCCGGTGGCGTTCCCGCGGATGATGTATTACCAGCTCTGGCATGAACGTACCCATGCCTCGAATGCCGCGAAGTGGTTGCGCGAGAGGGTCAAGTCCGTGGCGTCCGCGCTGCGAAAAGAATGACTGTGCGCTTTGGCCCGGCGCTGGCGGCGGGCCCGGCTCTCTAGAATACCGACGACCCAAGAAAAAACGGACACCACGAGACAATGAGCGCAGCACCGCCCCCCACCGATAGCCCCTCAGGGCCGCCCCCGCGGCTGCGGCTTGAGGGCATCAGCAAAAGTTATCCAGGCGTGCTGGCCAACAGCGGCGTCTCGCTGTCCGTGCGGCCGGGCGAGATCCACGCCGTGCTCGGCGAGAACGGCGCCGGCAAATCCACGCTGATGAAAATCATCTACGGCGCCGTCAGGCCAGACGCCGGCACCGTGGCCATGGACGGCCAGAGCGTGACGGTGCGCAACCCCCACGAGGCGAGGGCGCTGGGCATCAGCATGGTGTTCCAGCATTTCAGCCTGTTCGACACGCTCACGGTGGCCGAAAACGTCTGGCTGGGGCTGGACAAACACCTGAGCCTGGCGGAGGTATCGGCCCGCATCGTGCAGACCACCCAGGCTTACGGCCTGCAACTGGACCCGGCGCGGCCGGTGCACACGCTCAGCGTGGGCGAGCGCCAGCGCGTGGAGATCGTGCGCGCGCTGCTCACAAATCCCCGGCTGCTGATTCTCGACGAGCCAACCTCGGTGCTGACGCCGCAGGCGGTCGAAAACCTGTTTGTCACCTTGCGCCAGCTGGCCGCGCAGGGCTGCAGCATCCTCTACATCAGCCACAAGCTGCATGAAATCCGGGCGCTGTGCACCGCCTGCACCGTGCTGCGCGGCGGCAAGGTCTCGGGCGAATGCGACCCGCGCCAGGAGTCGAATGCCTCGCTGAGCCGCCTCATGATTGGTGCCGAGCCCCCTGCGCTGGAACACCGCGAACTTCACGCCGGCGCTGTGGTGCTGGAGGTGAAGCAGCTGGATCTGCCCAAGGAAGAACAGTTCGGCGTGGACCTGCACCAGGTGGCGCTGCAAGTGCGGGCCGGCGAGGTGGTCGGCATTGCCGGCGTCTCGGGCAACGGCCAGAAGGAGTTGCTGTACGCGCTCTCGGGCGAAGACACCCGCGCCGCCGGCGACGCGATTGTGGTCAAGGGCCAGGCCGTGGGCAAGCTGGGGCCGCACCGGCGCCGCGCGCTGGGCCTGCATTTTGTGCCCGAGGAACGCCTGGGCCGCGGCGCCGTGCCAACGCTCTCGCTGGCGCGCAACCTGCTGCTCACGCGCAAGGAGTCGGTCGCCAGCAACGGCTGGCTGAACCGTGGCGCGCTGCAGGCGCAGGCCGAACGCATCATCGCTGCCTACAAGGTCAAGTCGGGCGGGCCGCAGGCCGTGGCCAAGTCGCTGTCGGGCGGCAACCTGCAAAAATTCATCATGGGCCGCGAGATCGACGCCAAGCCCGCGCTGCTCATCGTCTCGCAGCCGACCTGGGGCGTGGACGTGGGTGCGGCCACGCAGATACGCGGCGAGCTGCTCAAGCTGCGCGATGCCGGCTGTGCGGTGCTGGTCGTCAGCGAAGAGCTTGAAGAGCTGTTCGACATCTGCGACCGGCTGTATGTGATGGCCAAGGGCCAGCTCTCGCCCTCGCTGCCGCGCGCCGACGCCACGGTGGAGCGCGTGGGCCAGTGGATGAGCGGCCTCTGGTCGCAGACGGAGGTGGCCCATGGCGCAGCTTGAAGTCCGCCCCCAGCCGTCCGCCTTCTGGAGCTACGCCTCGCCGCTGCTGGCCCTGCTGATCACCGTGCTGATCGGCGTGGCGCTGTTCGTGGCGCTAGGCAAGGACCCGGTCAAGGGCTTGCAGGTGTTTTTCTGGGAACCGATCAAGTCGCCGTATGCCATCGGCGAGCTGCTGGTCAAGGCCACGCCGCTGCTCATCATCGCGCTGGGGTTGGCCGTGTGCTTTCGCTCCAATGTCTGGAACATAGGCGCCGAAGGCCAGTTCGTCATGGGCGCCATCGCGGCCGGCGGCATCGCGCTGCTGGCGGAAAAAACCACGGGCCCCTGGATTGTTCCGGCCATCCTGCTGGCAGGCATTGCGGGCGGCATGGCCTGGGCCGGCCTCACGGCCCTGCTGCGCGACCGCTTCAACGCCAATGAAATCCTGGTCAGCCTGATGCTGGTCTATGTGGCCGACATGGTGCTCAACTTCCTGGTCTTCGGGCCCTGGAAGGATCCCAACGGCTACAACTTCCCGCAGACCAAGACCTTTGAGGCCGTGACGCAGATTCCGCGGCTCATGCAGGGCTCGCGCGTGAACATCGGCATCATCCTGGCGCTGCTGGGTGTGGCCGGGCTGTGGCTGTTTCTGTTCCGCACCTATGCGGGTTTCCGGCATGAA
This sequence comes from Polaromonas sp. P3_B1, assembly GCF_056402935.1. Taxonomy (NCBI): domain Bacteria; kingdom Pseudomonadati; phylum Pseudomonadota; class Betaproteobacteria; order Burkholderiales; family Comamonadaceae; genus Polaromonas; species Polaromonas sp. P3_B1. The sequence continues at coordinate 42,883 of NZ_JBFUGK010000024.1, read as the reverse complement.
GTGAGCGGCCTGGCGCCCGCGGCCGCGCGCTACGCCGGTTTTTCGTCGCGCCGCGCGCTGTGGCTGGCCCTGCTGACCTCGGGCGCCGCCGCGGGCCTGGCCGGCGCGCTGGAGGTGGCCGGCCCCATAGGCCAGCTCACGCCCTATGTGCCGGCGGGCTACGGCTTTGCCGCCATCATCGTGGCCTTTGTGGGGCGGCTGCACCCGGTGGGCGTGGTGTTCTCGGCCATCCTGATGAGCATGTTTTACATAGGCGGCGAACTCGCGCAGTCGCGCCTGGGCCTGCCCAAGTCCATCACCGGCGTGTTCCAGGGCCTGCTGCTGTTCAGCCTGCTGGCCTGCGACACCCTGATCGCCTACCGCCTGAGGCTGGCCAAGCCCATCACCATGCCGGTGGCCACGCCGCCGTCTTCCGAAGTGCTGAAAGGAGCCGAGTGATGGATTCCACCGCGCTGCTGATCGCCGCGACGCTGAGCGCCGGCACCGTGCTGGCCATCGCGGCCCTGGGCCTGCTCATCAATGAAAAAGCCGGCATCGTCAACCTGGGCGCCGAAGGCATGATGCTGTGCGCCGCGATTGCCGGCTTTGCCACGGTGGTGCACACCGGCAACAGCTGGCTGGGTTTTGCGGCCGGCATGGCGGCCGGAGCCTTCCTGGCGGCCATCTTCGGCGTGCTGGTGATCTGGCTCAACACCAACCAGTACGCGACCGGCCTGGCGCTGAGCCTCTTCGGCGCGGGCTTCTCGGCCTTTGCCGGCATCAAGTACGTGCAGGAAAAGCTGCCCGAGCAGGCGCAGTACCCGATTCCCTTCCTGGCCGACGTTCCGCTGCTGGGCCCGGCGCTGTTTCGCCAGCACCCCATGGTCTATATCGCGATGGCGTTGACGGCCGGGCTGATCTGGTTTTTGTACCGCACCCGCGCCGGCCTGGTGCTACGCTCCGTCGGCGAAAGCCCAGAATCGGCGCATGCGCTGGGCTACCCGGTGCGGCGCATACGGCTGGCCGCCGTGGTGGCCGGCGGCGCGCTCTGCGGCCTGGCCGGCGCCTATGTGTCGGTGGCCTACACGCCGCTGTGGGTCGAGGGCATGATCGCCGGCAAGGGCTGGATCGCACTGGCGCTCACCACCTTCGCCACCTGGCGCCCGGCACGGGTGTTGCTTGGGGCCTACCTGTTCGGCGGGGTGACCATGCTGCAATTCCATCTGCAAAGCCTGGGCGTGAACGTGCCCACGCAGTTTTTGAGCATGCTGCCCTACCTGGCCACCATCGTGGTACTGGTGCTGATTTCGCGCAACCCGCTGTGGATTCGCGTCAACATGCCCAGCTCCATCGGCAAGCCGTTTTACCCCGGCGCCTGAGGTTTCGTCCCATAATTGCTTTTTTTCCGCCGTACCTGTTTTACTTTCTTCACCTTCCTTCCACGAAAGCGAGATGACATGACTGACCTGCAAAAACGTTCCCTGCTCAAGCTGGCGGCCTTGTCCGCAGTGGCTGCGGCGGCCCTGGTGGGTTGCGGCAAAAAGGAAGAAGCCGCTCCTGCGGCCCCTGCCGCGGCGCCCGCGGCTTCGGCGCCCGCCGCCAAGGCTGAGCCCCTGAAAATCGCATTCGCCTACGTCGGCCCGGTGGGCGACGGCGGCTGGACCTATGCGCACGACAACGGCCGCAAGGCGGTGCAGCAAGCCTACGGCGACAAGGTCGTCACCAGCTTTGTCGAAAAAGTGCCCGAGTCGGCCGACGCCGAACGCGTGATCCGCGACATGGCGGCCCAGGGCAACAAGCTGATCTTCGGCACCACCTTCGGCTACATGGAGCCCATGCTCAAGGTCGCCGGCGACACCAAGGACGTCAAGTTCGAGCACGCCACCGGCTACAAGCAGGCCGACAACATGCGCACCTATGACAGCCGCACCTACGAAGGCGCCTACATGGCCGGCGTGATTGCGGGCAAGATGAGCAAGACCGGCACGCTGGGCGTAGTCGGCTCGGTGCCGATTCCCGAAGTCGTGCGCAACATCAACAGCTTCACGCTGGGCGCGCAGTCGGTCAACCCCAAGGTCAAGACCAAGGTGGTGTGGGTCAACGAGTGGTTCAACCCGCCCAAGGAAACCGAAGCCGCCACGGCCCTCATCAACGGCGGCGCCGACGTGCTGTTCCAGAACACCGATTCCTCCGCCGTGCTGCAGACCGCCGAAAAAATGGGCAAACGCGCTTTCGGCTGGGACTCCGACATGACCGCCTACGGCCCCAAGGCCCACCTGGCCTCGGCCGTGATCAACTGGGGCCCTTATTACGTGAAGGCCGTGGGTGAGGCGCTGGAAGGCAAATGGACCGGCAACACCGCCTCCTGGTGGGGCGTCAAGGAAGGCGCGATAGACATCGTCTCCATCGCCGCCGACGTGCCGGACGACACCAAAAAACGCATCGATGAAGTCAAGGCCGGCCTGAAGGACGGCAGCTTCGCTATCTGGAAAGGCCCGATTACCGACAACACCGGCAAGGAACTGCTGGCCAAAGACGTGGTGGCCGACGACAAATTCCTGGGCGGCCTGAAGACTTACGTCAAGGGCGTTGAGGGCAAGGTTCCAGGTAATTAACTCCCTCCCCCTCTGGGGGAGGGCAGGGGTGGGGGCCGGGGCGCTTGCAATGCCAATGCGTATGCCACGGCACTGGCCCCCATCCCAACCTTCCCCCAGCGGGGGAAGGAGTCATACGCTGCTTTCGGGCAGCTTTTTGTTTTTTGGGAGCCGACATGATTTTTTCCGTGAAACCCGTGACCGCGGACCGCCTGCCCGAGCTGCTCAGGCGCATGCCCAAGGCCGAGCTGCACATGCACATCGAGGGCTCGCTGGAGCCCGAGCTGATCTTCGCGCTGGCAAGCCGCAACAATGTCTCGATTCCCTACGCCAGCGTCGAAGAGCTGCGCAGCGCCTACGCCTTCACCAACCTGCAGAGCTTTCTCGATATTTATTACGCCGGCGCCAGTGTGCTGATCACCGAGCAGGATTTCTACGACATGGCCCAGGCCTACCTGCGCAAGGCGGCTGCCGACAATGTCGTGCACACCGAGATGTTTTTCGACCCGCAGACGCACACAGCGCGGGGCGTCAGCATGGCCACCGTCGTCAATGGACTGCACCGCGCCTGCGTGGACGCACAGGCTGAATTCGGTGTCAGCGCCTCGCTGATCCTCTGCTTTTTGCGCCACCTGAGCGAGGAAGACGCGTTTGAGACGCTGGAACAGGCCCTGCCGTTCAGCGATAAATTTATCGGCATAGGCCTGGACTCCGGCGAGGTGGGCAACCCACCCGAGAAATTCGCACGTGTGTTCGCACGTTGCCGCGAACTAGGCTTTCACCTGGTCGCGCATGCCGGCGAAGAAGGCCCGCCCGAATATGTCTGGACGGCGCTGGATGTGCTGAAAGTCGAACGCGTGGACCACGGCGTGCGTTCCAGCCGCGATGCATCGCTGATGCGGCGCCTGGCGCAAGACCGTATTCCACTCACGGTGTGCCCGCTGTCCAACCTCAAGCTCTGCGTGTTCCCAGACCTGGCCAGCCACAACCTGCGCGAGTTGCTGGACGCCGGCCTGGCGGCCACCGTCAACTCGGACGACCCGGCCTATTTCGGCGGCTATATGAACGAGAACTTCACGCAGACCTTTGCGGCCACCGGCATGGATGCGCGCCATGCCTATACCCTGGCGCGCAACAGCTTCGAGGCGAGTTTCATCGATGCCTCGGCCAAGGCGCGTTATGTGGACCGCCTGAACGAAAGCTTTGAGCGATTCAACTGAGGTCCGCGCGCCGGCCGCGGCGCACCGATTGCAAGCAAGGGCAGGGCGATCAGCGCGCACAGGCCTGCCGCCGCCCAGACCACTGCCCAGCCCTGCCAGGCCAATAAGTAGGGAATGCTCAGCGGCGTGACAAAGCAGACCGCGAACACGCTGGTGTTGGCCATGCCCAGTGCCGTGCCCGCACGCCGCGCGCCGGCCAGCGTTGCGAGCTCGGTAAAGGCCACGCCGTGCCAGGCCGATACACAAATCCCGCAGGCCGCGAGCAGCACTGCCAGCGCGATACCCATGGCGGCCGGCACTGCGGTTTGCATCCCGGCCCAGGCTGCCAAGGCGGACAGCACGCCGAACAAGGCAATGGTCAGCACCGTGCAGGCGCGCAAGTAGCCGCGGCGGTTCTGGTGCCTGTCGGTCCAGTGGCCGCTCCAGACACGCATACCCATCGCGCCCACCTGCACGCTGACCATGGCGCTGGTGATCGCGGCCACGCCCCAGTGCGCGAAGTCGTGCAGAAACACCGTGCCGAAGGACAGCACCGCGAACTGCGGCGCGCACAGAATGCCTATGCCCGCCACGATGCGCCAGACGCGCGCGTCGCGCAGCGGGCCGCCGGTCGCGGCGTCCGTCGAGGATGGCGCGGCGGCTGGCGGCGCCGAAGCGGGAGGCGGCTCATGCAGCCATAGCCAGGCGAGTGCGGCCGTGGCCGCGCACAGCAGCGCGAGCAAGGCGTAGATCACCGCAAAGCCCGCATGCAGCGCCAGCCCCGGCAGCAGCAGCGCGCCCAGGCCGCCGCCCAGCGGCACGGCGGTCTGGCGGATGCTCATAGCCAGGCCGCGTTCGCCGCTCTGGAACCAGGACATGATGGCGCGCCCGCTCGCGCCGTTGACGCTGCCGCCCAGCAGGCCCACCAGCAGCAAGCCTGCGGCCAGCCAGGGCAGGCCTGGTATATGGCCGGGCGTGGGCGCCGCGAACAGTGCCATCGCGGCCAGCGCCGCCGCCGTCGCGCCCAGGCCCAGCAGCAGCACGGGTCGATCACCCCAGCGGTCGGCCAGCAGGCCCCAGGGCAGTTCGCTGATCGCGATGCCCAGGCCCATGAGGCCCAGCACCAGGCCCAGCGAGGTGTTGTCGAGCTGGTAGCCCGAACGCATGAAGACGGCCGTCATGGGCAGGCCGCTGAACGCCACGGCAAAACTGGCATTGGCGGCCACGCCAACGCCCAGCACCTTCCAGCGATGCTGCGGGCCGGGGACGGATTGCGGGGAGGAGGGCATGAAGGATTTCCTGGGCGAAGAGTGGGAAAGATGAGAGAGACGGCGCCAGTGTAGAAAGCTAGAATCATTCTGAAAATCAGAAAATATTGAACAAACAATCCCAATAAACAGGACGATCTAATGAGGATGATTTGAATGGCCCAGCCCCTGTTCGAACCCGACGTGTTGCGCACTTTTGCGACCGGCATCGCGCTGGGCAGCTATGCCAAGGCGGCCGACCGGCTGGGGCGTTCCACCTCCGCCGTGAGCGCGCAACTCAAGAAGCTGGAGGCCCAGGCCGACACCCCGCTGTTCCGCAAGGCCGGCCGGGGTCTGGCGCTGACCGACGCGGGCGAAACCCTGCTGGCTTACGCGCACCGCCTGCTGGACCTCAATGAAGAAGCCGCCGCCGCCCTGCGCGGCGCCGACCTACAGGGCTGGGTGCGCCTGGGCTTGCAGGAGGATTTCGGCGAGACCCTGCTGCCCGGCGTGCTGGGCCGCTTCGCGCGTGCCCATCCCAGGGTGCGCATCGAGGCCTGCGTGGCGCGCAGCGCCGAGCTGCGCGAGCGGCTCGCCCTGCGGCAGCTGGACCTGGCCCTGGTCTGGGACGCCGGCGAGAGATCGCCGCTGCCGCACGGCGAGCAACTGCTGGATTTGCCGCTGCAGTGGCTGGGCGCGGCGGCGCAGGGCGATGAGCTTCCCGGCTGGGCCCGTGCGCTGCAGGCCGGCGGGCGGGACGGCGCCTGGCGCGGCGAGGCCTTGCCGCTGGTGCTGCTCGACGCGCCCTGCCCGCTGCGCGACGTCGCCACCGGCGCGCTGGAGCAGGCCGGCATCCCGTGGCGGCATGCTTTTACCAGTGCCAGTCTGGCGGCGCTCTGGGCCGCGGCCGCCGCCGGCTTGGGGCTGACGCTGCGCACCGCCATCGGCGTGCCCGGCAGCTTGCGGGCACTGGCGCCGGCAGCGCACGGCCTGCCCAGGCTACCGCGCATCACGCTGTCGCTGTACCGCGCAGCGGCCGAACCTGAAGCGCCGGTGGCCCAGCTCGCGACGCTGCTGCGGCAGGCGGTGCAGCAGCAGCCCGTGGCCTTGTCCGCGGTGCGCGCAAAGCGCGGGGCCGGTGTTCGCCGCTGAAGATGTCAGCGCGGCTTTAAGCTGGGTTATTCGGCACGGTGCCTGCCTGGGTGAGGGCGCAAACGTATCATCCCCACTGAACCATCAAGCAAGGACCCGGGCATGCCCCTAACGCCGCAGCAACAACAAGATTCGCCACATGCGCCGCACAGTCCCTGGCCCATCGCTCTGGCCGGGCTGGTGGCACTGGCCGTGGCCATGGGCATAGGGCGCTTTGCCTTCACGCCGCTCTTGCCCATGATGCTCAGCGACGGCGTGGTCGACCTGCCCACGGCCAGCTGGCTGGCCAGCGCCAATTACTTCGGCTACATGCTGGGCGCCATCCTGTGCACGCTGCAGCCCTGGCTGTGGGCGCGCTTCAAGGGCCTGCCTTCGCTGGCGTATTCGTCGCTGGTGCGCGCGGGGCTGGTCGCGACGGGTGTGCTCACGCTGGCTATGGGCTGGCATGTGCCGGCCGCGTGGCCGTTTCTGCGTTTTGCGGCGGGTGTGACCAGCGGGGTGGTGTTTGTGTTCACTTCGGGCTGGTGCCTCTCGCAACTCGCCAAACGCGGCGTGCCCGCGATGGGCGGCATCATCTATGTCGGCCCCGGCGCGGGCATTGTGGTGAGTGGCCTCTTTGCCACCGGTATGGTGGCCTGGCACTGGACGGCCGCCACCGGCTGGGTGATTTTTGGTGTGCTGTCTTTTGTGCTGACCGCCGCCGTGTGGCATGTCTTGCGCGGTGGTGACGAGCGCCTCATTCCACTGGCGCCGCGCGCGGCCGCGCAGCCGGGCAGTGCGACGCAGCACCATGGCAATGCCGAGATGACCTTGCTCACGCTGGCCTACGGCCTGGCCGGTTTCGGCTACATCATCACCGCCACCTTTTTGCCGGTGATCGCACGCGCGGCGCTGCCGGGCTCGGCATGGCTGGACATGTTCTGGCCCATCTTCGGCCTCGGCGTGATGCTGGGCGCGTTGCTGGCTACAAGATTGCCACCGGGCAAGGACTTTCGCCTGCTGCTGGCCGGCTGCTACTTTTTGCAGGCCCTGGGCATCGCGGCCAGCCTCTGGAGCCCCAGCCTGGCGGGCTTTGCCATCGGCAGCCTGATGCTGGGCATCCCCTTTACCGCCATCACTTTCTTTGCGATGCAGGAAGTGCGCCGCCTGAAGCCCGCTACGGCCGCGAGCTTCATCGGCTTGCTGACTGCCACCTACGGTGTGGGGCAGATCCTGGGCCCGCCGCTGGTCGCCGTGCTGCTGCGCCACACGCCCAACGCGGGCGCCGGCTTCACGCTGTCGCTGGAGATTGCCGCGGCCACGCTGCTGGTAGGGGCCGTGATGTATCTGTGGATGGCCAGGGCCTATCCGGTGTTGCCGGCGCTGCCGTCCGGCCAGACCGTTGCGGGCAAATAGGGCGCCTGGTTTCAGCCCGGACCGGGCTGCTGCACCAGCGCCATGGCGAACTTGCCGCCGCCCACCGACCAGTCCGAGTAGTCGTTCTCGTGCATGAAGATAAACACATCGTCGGGCGCCACGCTGGCGTTGGCTTTTAAATTGCGCGCGATGGCCGCGTAAAGCGCGCGTTTCATTGCGTCGCTGCGGCCGCGCCGCAGCGTGATCTCGATGACCACCGGCCGCTCCGAGCGTGCCATGCCGTTGAAGGTCGGGTCGAAGAAAAATTGCCCCGCGCCGTAGTCGTTCACCATGTTGAACAGCTCGTCTTCGGGCATGCCTATGCTCTCGACCAGGGCCTGGTGTATGCCCATGACGATGCCTTGCCGGTGCTCGGGGCTGGTGCTCTGGTGGACGTTGGTGCGAATAAAGGGCATGTGATTTTTCCTCAATTGAAGTTGTTGCAGGCCAGCTGCCTGTTTTGCCGGGGTGCTGGGAATTTTGCCGAGGAAGGCTCACCAGGAAAAACGATTTCTTGGCGCATCCTATGTGCAATAAACTCACATCATGAAGCGCCGCCTCCCGCCCTTGAATGCCTTGCGTGCCTTTGAGGCCGCCGCCCGGCTGGGCCGCATGACGGCCGCCGCCGAGGAACTGTCGGTCACGCCGGGCGCCATCAGCCGGCAGGTGCGGCAGCTGGAACAGGCACTGGGCGTGGTGCTGTTCGAGGGCGCCAAAAACAAGCCGCACCTGACGGCCGCCGGTGTCTCGCTGTGGCCGGCGCTGTCCGCCGCGCTGGACCAGATGGAAGCGGCCGTGCGCGAGGTGCGCAGCGGCGAAGCCGGGACGCTGGACGTGTCCTGCTTCAGCACCTTCACCGTCAAATGGCTGATTCCGCGGCTTTACGGCTTCAACGCGCTGCACCCGGATACCGAGGTGCGGCTCAGCGCGGCCGAGCATGCGCCGGACCTGGACCGCGACCGTTACGACCTTGTCATCACGGTGGCCGAGCGCGGCAGCGAAGCCTCGCCCACCTTGCTGCCACTGTTTGTGGAGCGCCTGGGGCCTGTCATGGCGCCCGCGCTGGCGGCCAGGGCGGCTGTGCGCCAGCCCCAGGACCTGGCCGGCCTGCCGCTGCTGCATACCAGCACGCGGCCCGACGCGTGGAGGGAGTGGTGCGAGTCGCGCGGCATTGACCTGGTGGTGCAGGCCGGCCCGGCCTTTGAGCACTATTACTTCACGCTGGAGGCTGCGGTGGGCGGGCTGGGCGTCTGCATCGCGCCCTGGCACCTGGTGATGGACGACCTGCGCGCCGGTCGCCTGGTGGCGCCGCTGGGCTTTGAGGAAAGCGCCTACCAGTACGTGGCCAGGCGCCGTGCCGGGCCGCATGCGCGGCTGGACAGCTTTTGCGGCTGGCTGCAGCAGCAGGCGCGCGAGATGCCTGTGCCTTGAGGTCCGGCCGTGCCTCAAATCCCCTGAAATTCCCCCATCCGGCCTGAACCGGTAAAATCAGGGCCTTCAGCGTGCTGTCCCGGCGCGCCCGCATTGTGTTTTTTCCGGGACCATGTAGAGGACCACCATGTATAAAAACCTCGCGACCCCCGGTCTTTCGGCTTGTGCGGGCGCCTGTTTTATTTCCCCTGTTCAACTTCCTGTTTCGCACCGGCTGATGCCCGCGGCGGGCTGCGGCCATGGCCGCGCGAAAGCCGCGCCATGAGCTACCAGGTCAAGGAAATTTTCTACACGCTGCAGGGCGAGGGCGCCAATGCCGGAAGGCCCGCGGTGTTCTGCCGCTTTGCCGGCTGCAACCTCTGGTCCGGCCGCGAGCAGGACCGCGCCACGGCTATCTGCCGGTTCTGCGACACCGATTTTGTGGGCACCGACGGCACGCTGGGCGGCAAGTTCGCCGATGCCGATGCGCTGGCGAGCCAGATCGAAGCGCAGTGGCCGGCCGGCGATAGCGCGCACCGCTTTGTGGTCATGACGGGCGGCGAGCCGCTGCTGCAGGTCGATGCCGAATTGATTGCGACCCTGCATGCGCGTGGTTTCCAGATCGCGGTCGAGACCAACGGCAGCATCGCCGCGCCCGAAGGCATAGACTGGATTTGCGTAAGCCCCAAGGCCGGCGCCCCCTGGGTGCAGCGCGCGGGCCAGGAGCTCAAAGTGGTGTGGCCCCAGCCGAGCTTTGACCTGGCCGAGCTCGAGGCCGCCGACTTCACGCACCGCTACCTGCAGCCCATGGACAGCCCGCAGCGGCAGCAAAACACCGAAACCTGCATACAGCTGTGTATGGAGCGCCCGGCCTGGCGCCTCAGCCTGCAGACCCACAAAATCACGGGCATCCGATGAAACAAGCATCCCCACACCCCCCCATGCGCTGCGAGATCAGCCAGACTTTTTACTTTGACGCGGCCCACACCCTCAAGCGTGCCATTGAGGCCGAAGGCAGCAAACGTGTGCACGGCCATACCTATAACGCCGAGGTGTTTGTGGCCGGCGAGCCCGATGCGGCCACCGGCATGGTCATGGACCTGGGCCTGGTGCGGCGCGAAATCGCCGTGCTGCGCGAGGAGCTGGACCACCACCTGCTCGACGACGTGAAAGAGCTGGGCCCGCCCACGCTGGAAAACCTTTGCCAGTTCATTTTCCGCAAGCTCGATGCCCGACTGCCTGGGCTGACCTCGGTGCGCGTCTGGCGCGCTTCGCTGGGCGACGGCTGCCGCGTGAGCCGTTGATACCCTTTATCGGGATTTGCATATCGTGGCCCGCATCTGCTGGGGTAACCTAGCCCCATGAAAGCCTACCGCGCCGCCCTCCTGTATTTCACCGGCCCCGCCCAGGCCGCCTACGAGGCCGACGGCCTGCTGGTGGTGGGCCCGGACGCGCAAGGCCGCCAGGTGGTCCAGGCCGCGGGCAGCTACCAGGCGCTGGCGCCGCGTTTTGCCGAGGTGCCCACTGAACACCTGCCGGGCCGCATCATCGCGCCGGGTTTTGTGGACATGCACATCCACTACCCGCAGCTCGACGTGATCGGCTCGCCGGCCGAAGGCCTGCTGCCCTGGCTGGAAAACTACACCTTCCCTGAGGAAAGCCGCTTTGCGGCCGCCGGCCATAGCGCGCAGGCCGCTACTTTTTTCATTGACGAGCTGCTGCGCAACGGCGTGACCACCGCGCTGGCTTTTGCGACCTCGCATCCCGCATCCGTCAATGCGCTGTTCAGCGAAGCGCAAAAGCGCAGCCTGCGCCTGATGACCGGCAAATGCCTGATGGACCAGAATTCGCCCGAGGGCGTGCGCGACGACACCGCGCAAAGCCTCATCGATACCGAAGCCCTGATCCAGCGCTGGCATGGCGTGGACCGGCTCGGTTATGCCATCACGCCGCGTTTTGTGCCCAGCTGCAGCGAAGCCCAGCTGCGCGGCGCCGGCGAGCTGGCCGCCAAATACCCCGACGTCTGGATACAGTCTCACGTCGCCGAGAACAAGGACGAGATCGCCTGGGTGCACCAGCTGTATCCCGAGGCACGCAGCTATTTGAGCGTGTACGAGCAGTTCGGCCTGCTGCGCCCGCGCGCCGTCTATGCCCACTGCATACACATCGACGACGAAGACCGCGCGCTGATGCGCGCCACCGGCACGGCCGCGGCCGTCAGCCCGACCAGCAACCTCTTTCTGGGTAGCGGTTTTTTTGACTACGAGGGCGCCGAGCGCATCGGTTATCCCTACGGCCTGGCCAGCGACGTGGGCGGCGGCACCTCCTTCAGCCCCTTTCACACCATGCTGGCCGCCTATTACGTGGGCCGCGAAGGGCAGACCAAGCCGGGCCTGTCGCTCACGCCGCAGCAGCTGTGGTGGCAGCACACGGCGGGCGCGGCGCGCGCGCTGGGGCTGGAAGGTGTGGTCGGCAACCTGCAGCCCGGCTGCGAAGCCGACTTTGTGGTGCTGAATCCGCAGGCCACGCCGCTGCTGGCGCGCAAGACCGCGCTGGCGGCCAATCTGGGTGAGCTGCTGTTCGCGCTGATCGTGCTGGGCGATGACCGGGTGATTGAGCGCACGGTGATTTCGCAGGCCGCGCCCTAGCGGCGAGCCCGGCTGCTCAGGCGGTCACATTACTCTGGTTCGGAATCCCTTCCATGGGCGCTTCATCCGTGCCAATCGTCGTCCGCGTAAACGACTCCACCTGCTTGCGCGCGGCCTCGGGGTCGCGCAGCCAGTCGGCGTAAAAGCTGAAGGGGCAGGTGGGTGTTCCCTTGTCGCCGTCGCCCGAGTTGATCATGCCGGTATAGCCGCGGTGCAGCAGCTTGAACAAATGGTTTTCCGACTGGCCGTTGCGGCGGAAGTCGCGGATCAGGCTCTTGGACAGGGCCGCGTACTGCACGCCCATTTCCTCCTCACCGCATTCGCCCAGCGTGCGGCCGTCAAAGCCTATCAGCGCCGAATGGCCGAAATAGGAATACACGCCGTCGAAACCCGAGGCATTGGCGACCGCCACATAGGTGTTGTTGGCAAAGGCCATGGCCTTGGAGATCAGGATCTGCTGCTCCTTGGCCGGGTACATATAACCCTGGCAGCGCACGATCAGCTCGGCGCCTTTCATCGCGCAGTCGCGCCAGATCTCCGGGTAGTTGCCGTCGTCGCAGACGATGAGGCTGATCTTCAGGCCCTTGGGACCCTCGCTCACGTAGGTGCGGTCCCCCGGGTACCAGCCCTCGATGGGCACCCAGGGCATGATCTTGCGGTACTTCTGCACGATCTCGCCCTGGTCGTTCATCAGGATCAGCGTGTTGTAGGGCGCTTTGCGCGGGTGTTCCTCGTGGCGCTCGCCGGTCAGCGAGAACACGCCCCAGACCTTGGCGCGGCGGCAGGCGGCCGCGAAGATATCGGTCTCAAAGCCCGGCACCGTGGCGGCGTTCTCATGCATTTCCTTGCTGTCGTACATGATGCCGTGGGTGCTGTACTCGGGAAAGATCACCAGGTCCAGGCCGGGCAGGCCCTTCTTCATGCCTTCGAGCATGCGCGCGATGTTGTTGGCGTTCTCCACCACCTCGGCCCTGGTATGAAGCCTGGGCATCTTGTAGTTGACCACCGCCACGCCGACGGTGTCCTTGCTGCTTGAAATATCGCCGTGAATCATGTCGTGCTCCTTGTGAAGAGTGGCTTCAGTGACTGATCATCCAGGGGCGTTTGCTGGGGAAGGCCTTGTTGCCGTTGGGCGCCGTCAGCGTGGCGCCGCGTTTGCCGCTGGAGCAGCAACCGCAGCCGGCCGGGTGCTTGAGCCGTGCGTAGTCGCCGGAGCGCTTGGGTTCATGCCGCGCGCGCTCGTTGGTGTCCATCGCGCGGCGCGCGCCGTCCTCCATCAGCGCCAGCGCGGGCGCGACGGACAGAATGCGCGCGGCCGGGCCGCCGCAGGACGGGCAGGCTGCGGCCTGGTTGCGCATGGAAACCGAACGCAGCGCGTCAAAGCTGCCGCATTGCGGGCAGTCGTAGTCATAGGTGGGCATGGTGCGGCGCCTTTTCCTTGTCGTTGCAGTCAACTCAGGTCGGGCGACAGCGGCATGCTGATCTTGCCGTCGATGTGCTTGACCGGTCCCGAGGCATTCGGGTTGATGTCGAAGTCGAAGATGCCGGTGGGCAGCCACAGCGTGGCGCAGGAATTCGGCACGTCGACCACGCCGCTGATGTGGCCCTGAACCGGCGCCGTGCCCAGGATGGAATAGGCCTGCGCGCCCGAGTAGCCGAATTTTTTCAGGTATTCGATGGCGTTGAGGCAGGCCTGGCGGTAGGCGACGTTGACGTCCAGGTAGTACTGCTTGCCGGCCTCGTCGACCGAGATGCCTTCAAAGATCAGGTAGTCGTCGTAGCGCGGCGTGATCACGCTGGGCTTGAAGATGGGGTTCTTGATGCCGTACTTGGCCATGCCGCCCTTGATCAGCGTGACCTTCATGTGCACCCAGCCGGCCATCTCGATGGCGCCGCAGAAGGTGATCTCGCCGTCGCCCTGGCTGAAGTGAAGGTCGCCCACCGACAGGCCCGCGCCGTCGACGTAGACCGGGAAGTAGACCTTGGAGCCGCGCGACAGGTCCTTGATGTCGCAGTTGCCGCCGTGCTCGCGCGGCGGCACGGTGCGCGCGCCCTCGGCCGCGGCCTTGTCGCGCGCCGCGCCCGTCATTTTGCCCATGTGGGCCGTGCCGGCCGAAGGCGGGTTGGCCAGACCCGTGCGCGTCGGGTCGCTGTCGATCAGTGCCTGCTCGCGCGTGTTCCACATCTCCAGCATGGCCTTGTCGGGCAGGCAGCCTATCAGGCCGGGGTGGATCAAGCCGGCGAAGTTCACGCCCGGCACATGGCGCGAACTCGTGAACATGCCCTTGAAGTCCCAGATCGACTTTTGCGCTTCGGGGAAATGGTCGGTCAAGAAGCCGCCGCCGTTCTTCTTGCTGAAGAAACCGTTGAAGCCCCAGAGGCTGTCCTGCTTGGCGCCTATGTCCAGCAGGTCCACCACCAGCAGGTCGCCGGGCTGCGCACCCTTGACGCCGACCGGGCCCGAGAGGTAATGCACGGTCGAAAGGTCGATGTCGCGCACGTCGTCGGCGCTGTCGTTGTTCTTGATAAAGCCGCCGGTCCAGTCGAAGGTTTCCAGGATGAAATCATCGCCCGGGTTGACCCAGCAGGCCATGGGGATGTCCGGGTGCCAGCGGTTGTGGATGTTTTCGTTGAGGGTGGGCGACTTCGTCAGGTCAACCTTGATCAGCGTGTCGGTCATGCCATATCTCCTGGTGGTGATGAATAAAAGGAAAAAGAAAGAAAAATCAGACGGAAAGAAACTGCTTGATGCGCGCCGTGTCGGTGCCGGCCCGCGTGCTTTCGTGCACCAGCTGCCCGCCCTCGATGACGAACAGCCGGTCGGCCACGTCCATCGCGAAGCTCAGCACCTGCTCGGACACCACAATCGTGATTTCACGCATCTTCCGAATCTCGTTGAGGGCGCGCGCGATGTCCTTGATGATGGAAGGCTGTATGCCCTCGGTGGGTTCGTCCAGCAGCAGCACCTTGGGGTTGGTCACCAGCGCGCGGGCGATCGCCAGCTGCTGCTGCTGGCCGCCCGAGAGGTTGCCGCCCTTGCGGCCACGCATGTCGAACAGCACCGGGAACAGCGCGTAAATTTCGTCCGGGATCTGTTTGTGTTTCGCGTTTTCCAGGCCGGTCAGGATGTTTTCCTGCACCGTCAGCGTCGGGAAAATCATGCGGCCCTGCGGCACATAGGCCACGCCCTTGGCGACGCGCTGGTAGCTTTCGTCCTTGGAGATATCCAGGCCGTCGACCTCAATCGTGCCGGACTTGAGCGGCAAAATGCCTATCAGCGACTTGAACAGCGTGGTCTTGCCCATGCCGTTGCGGCCCATGATGGCCACGGTTTCATTCCTCTTGGCGCTGAAGGTGATGCCGTGCAGCGCCTCGCTCTGGCCGTAGCTGACGTGGAGGTTGTTGACGTTGAGCATGGTGGTTCCCCTTGATGCGTTGTGCTTAGTGGCCCAGGTACACGTCGATCACGCGCGGATCGGCCTGCACTTTTTCCATGGACCCTTCGGCCAGGATCTTTCCCTGGTGCATGACGGTCACCTTGTCGGCGATGCGCTTGACGAACTCCATGTCGTGCTCGATGACGATCATGGCGCGGCCCTTGCAGATGCGTTTGAGCAGCTCGGCCGTCAGCTCGCGCTCGCGCACGCTCATGCCGGCGATAGGTTCATCCAGCATCAAGAGCTCCGGGTCCTGCATCAGCAGCATGCCGATTTCCAGCCACTGCTTCTGCCCGTGGGAGAGCAGGCCGGCCTCGGTGTCCAGCTGGCCGTCCAGGCCGATCTCGGCGGCCACGGCCTGCACGCGCGCCTTGACCTCTTCGCTGCGCTTGAAGAACAGCGCGCCGAACACGCCGCGCCCGCGCGGGAACGAGACTTCCAGGTTCTGGAACACGCTGAGGTTTTCGTAGATCGAGGGCGTCTGGAACTTGCGGCCTATGCCGGAACGCACGATCTGGTACTCGGGCAGTTTCGTCATCTCGGCGTTCTTGAACTTGATGCGGCCGTGGCTGGCGCGGGTCTTGCCGCAGATCAGGTCCAGCAGCGTGGTCTTGCCCGCGCCGTTGGGGCCAATGATCACGCGCAGCTCGTTCTGGTCGACATAAAGGTTCAGGCTGTCTATGGCCTTGAAGCCGTCGAAGGAGACCGTCAGGTCCTCGACCGACAGCACGAAGTCGTTGGGGGTCATGGCGGGAGCGATCATGGTGGCTTCCTTGGGGAGTTCAGGTTCGCTGACCGCTCAAACCGGCAGGCAGCGAGGGCGTTTCATGGGCCGCGGCCGTTGGGGGCGCCATGGGCGGGGCGGCGGGTGGCGCGACTTTTTCGCGCCGCGCAAAGCGTTTGGCCAGCCAGGGCTTGACGCGCTGGGTGTAGACGCCGGCCAGGCCGTCGGGGAAGGCCAGCACCACGCCCAGGAACATGCCGGCCATCAGGAACAGCCAGAGATCCGGAAAGCTTTCCGAAAAATAGGTCTTGCCGAAATTCACCAGCAGCGCGCCGTAGACCGCGCCCACCAGCGACATGCGTCCACCGACGGCGGCGAAGATCACCATCTCGATGGAGGGCACGATGCCGACCAGCGAAGGCGACATGAATCCCACCTGCAGGGTGAACAGCGCGCCGCCCACGGCCGACAGCATGGCCGCGAAACAGAAGGCGAAGACCCGGAACATGGCCACGTCGTAGCCCGAAAAGCGAACCCGGTCTTCCTTGTCGCGCATGGCCAGCAGCAGCGTGCCCAGCTTGCTTTTCTGTATCCAGGTGCACAGCACGATGGCGCCCAGCAGCAGGCCGGCGCAGAGGAAGTAGAGGATGTACTTGGCGCTGTCGGTGCGCGTGTCCCAGCCCAGGATGGTCTTGAGGTCGGTCATGCCGTTGACGCCGCCGGTGTAGCCCTGCTGGCCGATGATGAGCACCGTGAGGATCAGCGCCACGGCCTGGGTGATGATGGCGAAGTACACCCCGCCCACACGCCGCTTGAACATGGCGTAGCCGATGATGAAGGCCAGCAGCGTGGGCACCACCAGGATCAGCAGCAGCGTGAGCGGGAAGGAGTGGAAGGGCTTCCACCAGATCGGCAGCGCGGTGATCTGGTTCCAGTCCATGAAGTCGGGAATGCCGGGCGTGGACTGGATCTTGGTGGTGATGGGGTCGCTGGCCTCGAGCTTCAAAAACATCGCCATGCCGTAGCCGCCCAGGCCGAAGAACACGCCCTGGCCCAGGCTCAGCACGCCGCCGTAGCCCCACAGCATCACCAGGCCCAGCGCGACGAAGGCGTAGCTCAGGTATTTGCCCACGAGGTTGAGACGGAACAGGTCCAGCGCCAGCGGAAAGGCCACCAGCAGCACCAGGGCCAGCAGGGCGACGTTGCCCAGGCCGTTGCGCGTTATCCATTGCTTGAGGCTGTTCATGAAAAACTCCGGTTGTCTAGATGGGAATGAGGTGAACGCTCAGCGCCGCACCTTGGAGGCGAACAGGCCTTGCGGCCGCAGCATCAAAATCGTCACGATGGTCATCAGGGTCAGCACCTTGGCCATGGAGCCGGTCATGAAGAACTCGGCGACCGACTGGGTCTGGGCGATGCCGAAGGCCGAGACCACGGTGCCCAGCAGGCTGGCCGCGCCGCCGAAGGTGACGACCAGAAAGGCGTCGACGATGTAGAGCGAGCCGCTCGTGGGCCCGGTGGAGCCTATCGTGGTGAAGGCCGCGCCGGCCACCCCGGCGATGCCGCAGCCGATCGCAAAAGTCAGCCTGTCGGTCTTTTTGGTGTTGATGCCGGTGGCGTTGGCCATCACGCGGTTGGCCACCGTGGCGCGCACGCGCAGGCCCCAGCGCGACTTGTGCAGCGCGACCAGCACGCCGCAGGTCACCACCAGCGTGAGCGCCATCACGAACAGGCCGTTGATCGGGATGTCCAGGCCGGGGGCCGGCGCCCAGGAGCCCATCAGCCAGTCGGGCAGGGTGGGGCTGACTTCCTTGGCGCCGAAGGTGGTGCGAAAGATCTGCTGCATGCCCAGCGACAGTCCCCAGGTGGCCAGCAACGTGTCCAGCGGGCGTTTGTAGAGATGCCGTATGAAAGCCCATTCGGCCAGCCAGCCGACGGCGAAGGCGAAGATAAAGGCCGCCGCAATGGCGAAGGGAAAGTAAGCCTGCATGAAGCCGGGCGCATAGCTTTCCGACAGGTGCGAAAACAGGTAGATGGTGTAGGCGCCTATGGTCATGAACTCGCCATGCGCCATGTTGATCACGCCCATCTGGCCGAAGATGATGGCCAGGCCAAGACCCATGAGCAGCAGCACGGAAAACAGGCTGAGTCCGGCGAAGCCTTGCATCAGGCCGATGTTGAGCATTTCGGAAAGATTCATGGCGGGGCTCCGGTGCGGCGGTTAATCAAAAAACAAAACGTCAATCAAGAAAGCCCCTGCCGGCTCACCCCGCCACAGGGCGGAGTGAACCGGTAGGGGCGCTCACGCTTACTGGTAGCCCTTGGGGAAAGGGTTGGGTTCGATCAGCGCCGGGGACTCGGCAACCACCTTGAACTGGCCGTCGGCCTGCGCCTGGCCTATGCGGGCCTTGCTCCACAGGTGGTGGTTTTCATGCAGCTTCACATAGCCTTCGGGCGCGGTCTTGAGTTCGATGCCGGTGGAGGCCGCGGCGATCTTGTCCACGTCGAAGCTGCCGGCTTTTTCCACCGTGGCTTTCCACAGCCAGGGACCGAGGTAGCCGGCCTGGGTCACGTCGCCTATCACCGCGTCCTTGCCGTACTTGGCCTTGAAGGCCGTCACGAAGGCCTTGTTGTTGGGGTTGTCCAGCGACTGGAAGTACTTCATGGAGGCGTAGAAGCCGTTCATGTTCTCGCCGCCTATGCCCAGCACTTCGTCTTCCGTCACCGAGATGGTCAGCAGGAACTGCTTGGCGGCGGTGACGCCCGCGGCCTTGAGCTGTTTGTAGAAGGCCACATTGGAGCCGCCGACCACGGCGATGAAGATGCAATCGGGTTTGGCGACCTTGATCTTGTTGATCAGCGAGTTGAAGTTGGTGTGGCCCAGCGGGTAGTACTCCTCGCCGACGACCTTGCTGCCTTCCAGGTGCCCTTCAATGTGCTTGCGGCCTATCTTCATCGAGGTGCGCGGCCAGATGTAGTCGGAGCCGACCAGGAAGAAGGTCTTGGCCTTCTTTTCTTTCGAGGCCCAGTCCAGGCCGTAGAGGATTTGCTGCGTGGCTTCCTGGCCGGTGTAGATCACGTTCTTGCTTTGCTCCAGGCCTTCGTAAAAGGTCGGGTAGTACAGCATGCCGTTTTCTTTTTCGAAGATGGGCAGCACGGCCTTGCGCGAGGCCGAGGTCCAGCAGCCGAACACGGCGGCAACCTTGTCGTTGACCAGCAGCTTCTTGGATTTTTCGGCGAAGGTCGGCCAGTCGGAGGCGCCGTCTTCCTTGATGACCTTGATCTTGCGGCCCAGCACGCCGCCCATGGCGTTGATCTGGTCTATGGCCAGCTGCTCGGCCTGGATGGAGCCGGTTTCGGAAATCGCCATGGTGCCGGTGGACGAGTGCAGCTGGCCCACGGTCACTTCGGTGTCGGTCACGGCCAGCTTGGTGGTGTTGACCTTGGCGGTGGGAAATTGCTGCGCCTGTGCCCAGCCCGGCAGGCCGGCCAGCGGCAGGGCGGCGGCCACGCCTTGCATGAGGCGGCGGCGGTTGATAAGGGAAGATGGGTCGCGATCGTCGTTGGACATGCTGGGCTCCTGCGGTTGGTGAAAAGCTGAAAGGTTGATGGGGTGGATGCTTGCGTCGGGGTCAGGTGAATCATGTTCACAAGGGCCGCGCATCCCTATACGTCAATCAACGTAGCCACGCTTGCACCACATGCGGGCACACTTCTTGCGGGACGCCCGGGGTGTGTAGCCGCAGCCCTACGGCCGTTTGACGGAGACCGCCTTGACCATCGCCACCCAGAAAATTTTTCGTATTCGCCGCGAGTACAACGCCTGGGTGGCCGACGAATCCATCGAGGACTACGCGCTGCGCTACACGCCGCGCGGCTTTCGCAAGTGGTCGGAGTGGCGTGTCGGCAACACGGCCTTCGGCGCCATGTCCTTCCTGGCGCTGGAGGCCATAGGCGGCGCCATTGCGCTCAACTACGGCTTCACCAACGCGCTGTGGGCCATCCTGGTGGTGGGGCTGATCACCTTTTTCACCGGCCTGCCTATCAGCTACTACGCGGCGCGCTACGGCGTGGACATGGATTTGCTCACGCGCGGCGCAGGCTTCGGTTACCTGGGCTCGACCATCACCTCGCTGATCTACGCGAGCTTCACCTTCATCTTCTTCGCGCTGGAGGCGGCCATCATGGCGCTGGCGCTGCAGATGTACCTGGACATCCCGATCGCCTGGTGCTACGTGATCAGCGCGATCATCATCGTGCCCATGGTGGTCCGCGGCATCACGCTGATTTCGCGCCTGCAGATGTGGACGCAGCCGCTGTGGGGCGTGCTGCTGCTGCTGCCTTACCTGGCGGTGTTCTGGAAGAACCCGCAGGCGTTTTCGGACTTCACTGGACTGACGGGCCGCAGCTCGGGCAGCAGTGAGTTCGACCCGCTCATGTTTGGTGCCGCCGCCACCGTGGCGTTCTCGCTGGTGGTGCAGATCGGCGAGCAGGTGGACTTTTTGCGCTTCCTGCCTGAAAAGACGCATGCGAACCGCCGGCGCTGGTGGGCTGCGGTGCTGATGGCCGGGCCGGGCTGGATCGTGCTGGGCATGCTGAAGATGCTGGGCGGCGCCTTCCTGGCCTTCCTGGTGCTGCAGCATGAGCTGCCGGCCGCCAAGGCGGTGGAGCCCACGCAGATGTACCTGGCGGGCTTTGCCTACGTCTTCAGCGACCCGGCCTGGGTGCTGGCCGCGACCGTGGTCTTCGTGGTGGTGTCGCAGCTCAAGATCAACCTGACAAACGCCTACGCCGGTTCGCTGGCCTGGTCCAACTTCTTCGCGCGCCTCACGCACAGCCACCCGGGGCGCGTGGTGTGGCTGGTGTTCAACGTCGCGATCGCGTTGCTGCTGATGACGCTGGACGTTTTTTCGGCACTCGAAAAAGTGCTGGGCCTCTACAGCAATGTGGCGATTGCCTGGGTGGGCGCGCTGGTGGCCGACCTGGTCATCAACAAGCCGCTGGGCCTGAGCCCGCCGGGCATCGAATTCAAGCGCGCGCACCTGTACGACATCAACCCGGTGGGCCTGGGCTCCATGTTGCTGGCGACCATCGTCTCGGTGTTCGCCTATACCGGCGCCATGGGCCCGCGGGCCGAGGCCTTTTCGCCCTTTATCGCGCTGGGCCTGGCGCTGCTGCTGTCGCCGCTGTTGGCGTGGGTGACCAAGGGGCGTTATTACGTCGCCCGCAAGCCGCAGGCCATGGGCGTGCCGGGCCAGAGGGTGCGCTGCCATGTCTGCGAGAACGCCTTCGAGGCCGAAGACATGGCCAGCTGCCCGGCCTACGGCGCGCCCATCTGCTCGCTGTGCTGCACGCTGGAGTCGCGCTGCCACGACCGCTGCAAGACGCGCTCGCGCGCGGCCGAGCAGGCCGAGGAATTTTTGAGCAAGCTGCTGCCCAGCGCGCTGTCCAGCCGAGTGAACTTCCGGGTCGGCCACTACATGGTGGTGATGCTTTCACTGTGCGCGCTGCTGGCCACGGTGATGGGCATGGTCTACATGCAGGAGACCGCCTTCCCGCCCTCGGGCGACCTGGCCGGCCTGCTGCGCTCGGCCTTTGTGAAGGTGTTCGCCATGCTGCTGCTGATCGTCGCGGTGTGCAGCTGGTGGGTGGTGCTGGGCAGCGAAAGCCGGCGCATGGCGCAGGATGAGTCGAACCGGCAGAACCAGCTGCTGTCGCGCGAGATCGAGGCGCACCAGCGCACGGACGCCGCGCTGCAGACCGCCAAGGAAGTGGCCGAGTCGGCCAACCAGGCCAAGACCCGCTACGTGGCCGGCATGACGCATGAGCTGCGCACGCCGCTCAACAGCATCCTGGGCTATTCGCAGATCCTGCTCAAAAGCGAAGTGTTGGCCAATACCCCGCGCGAAGCCGTACAGACCATACAGCGCAGCGGCGAACACCTGCTGCAGCTGGTCGATGGCCTGCTGGACCTGGCGCGCATCGAGGCCGGCCGGCTGCGGCTGGAGCCGATTCCCGTGCCGCTGCCCGACTTCCTCGAAGGCCTGGTCAGCATGGTGCGGCCGCAGGCCGAGGCCAAGGGCGTGGATTTTTTCTACACCCACAGCGGCCGCATGCCGGCCTGGGTGCAGGCTGACGCCAAGCGGCTGCGCCAGATCATCATCAACCTGTTGAGCAATGCGGTGATGTTCACCGACGCGGGCAGCGTGAAGCTGCACGTGGACTGCCGGCGCGAGGTGATCCGCTTCGACGTGGTGGACACCGGCATAGGCATCGCGCCGCAGGACCAGCAGCGCATCTTCCTGCCCTTCGAGCGGGGCGCTGCGGGCCGGCGCCGCGGCGAGCCGGGCACCGGCCTGGGCCTGACCATCACGGGCCTGCTGACGGCGTTGATGGGCGGCGACCTGAGCTTGCACAGCGAACCCGACAAGGGCAGCACCTTCAGCGTGCGCCTGTACTTGCGCGAGATCGACGACCCCGGCCCGCTGGCCGACCCGCCGCACCAGATCGCGGGTTTCTTCGGCAAGCGCAGGACGCTGCTGGTGGTCGATGACCAGCCGGTGCAGCGCCAGATGCTGGCCGGCATGCTCACGCCGCTGGGCTTTGACGTGAAAGAGGCGGCCAGCGGCCTCGAATGCATAGACAGCCTCAAGGACGGCGTGCCCGACGCCATCCTGCTGGACATCAGCATGGACGACCTGGACGGCTGGGAAACCGCGCTGCAGATACGCGGCCGGGGGTATGCCGAGGTGCCCATCATCGTGGTGTCGGCCAATGTGTTCGAGAACCAGGCCTCGCGCCTCAAGGCGGCGGGCTGCCAGGCTTTTGTCGGCAAGCCGGTGCTCGAATCCGAGCTGATGGACGCCTTGCAGCGCCACTTGGGCCTGGAGTGGGTGACCTCCGTCGTCTCGCCGGCGCCGCCGGCGGCCGGCGCGGCGGCGGAAAGCTCGCTAGGCCTGCCCGAGGAGGCGCGCGCCGGGCTGATACGGCTGGTGAAACTGGGCCACGTGCACGGCCTGCACCGCCTGCTGGACCGCATCGCGGCCGAAGACCCGGCGCTGGCCCCGAGCTGCGCGCGGCTGCGCGGCTTTGTGAGCCGCTGCGAACTCGAACTGCTGCTGGACCATTTGACGGAGGGCGCCGATGCTTGAAGCCGCTGACGAACAGCGCCCGGTGGTGCTGGTGGTCGACGACGCCCCCAGCAGCCTGGGCATGCTCTGCGACACGCTGGAAGGAGAGGGTTACACCGTGCTGGTGGCGCGCGACGGCGATTCGGCGCTGCAGCGCCTGGAGCTGGTCGCGCCCGACGCCATCCTGCTGGATGCCGTCATGCCCGGCCTGTCGGGCTTTGACACCTGCCGGCGCATCAAGGCCGACCCCGTGATGGCGCACATCCCGGTGATCTTCATGACGGGCCTGTCGGAGACGCCGCACGTGCTCGAAGGTTTTGCCTGCGGCGGCGTCGACTACGTCGTCAAGCCGCTGCGCGCGCAGGAGGTGGTGGCGCGCCTGCACACCCACACGCGCAATGCGCGCATGACGCGGCTGGCGCGCGAGGCGGTGGACGTGGCCGGCTTCGGTGTGGTGCTGGTCGATGCGCGCGGGCGCATCGCCTGGCGCTCGCCGCAGGCCGCCCTCTGGCTGCAAGGTGCCGGGGGCGGGGCGCAGCCGGGGCGCTTGCCCGATTCCGTCCATGCGGCGCTGGAAGGCGACGCCGGCGAAGTGCTGCTCGGCCTGGCCGGCGTGCAGCTGTCGGTGCGCAACATGGGCCGGGTCGGCATAGGCGAAACCATGCTGCTGCTGGAGCAGCGCGGCGCCAACGCGGCCTCGCCCTCGCGCCTGGCCAATGCCGCGCTGACGCCGCGCGAAACCGAGGTGCTCTCCTGGCTGGCCAAGGGCAAGACCAACCGCGACATCGGCGACATCCTGGGCATGAGCCACCGCACGGTGAACAAGCACCTGGAGCATATTTTTGAAAAGCTGGGCGTTGAGACCCGGGCGGCCGCCGCGGCGCTTGCCACCGGCCATGTGTTTTGACCTGGATCTCCAGCATCGACGGTCACCGGCAGCTCCCAAATCCATAGCGACCGGCTGCACTTGGCCGGCCGGCGCCCGGCTTGCCTACAATCAGGGCACAGTGAGGAGTTCCCCCGAATGAGCATCAAGAGCGACAAATGGATACGCCGCATGTCCGAGCAGCACGGCATGATCGAGCCCTTCGAACCCGGCCAGATCCGGCAGCGCGACGGCCAGAAGATCATCAGCTACGGCACCAGCAGCTACGGCTATGACATCCGCTGCGCGCCCGAGTTCAAGGTCTTCACCAACATCCACAGCACCGTGGTCGACCCGAAGAACTTCGACGAAAAAAGTTTTGTCGACTTCCACGGCGACAGCTGCATCATCCCGCCCAACAGCTTCGCGCTGGCCCGCACCGTCGAGTACTTCCGCATCCCGCGCAACGTGCTGACCATCTGCCTGGGCAAAAGCACGTATGCCCGCTGCGGCATCATCGTCAACGTCACGCCGTTCGAGCCCGAATGGGAAGGCTACGTGACGCTGGAGTTCTCCAACACCACACCGCTGCCCGCCAAGATCTACGCGGGCGAGGGCTGCGCCCAGGTGCTGTTCTTCGAGAGCGACAAGGACGACGTCTGCGAGGTCTCGTACAAGGACCGCGGCGGCAAGTACCAGGGGCAAGTGGGCGTGACGCTGCCCAAGGCCTGAAGAGCCTTCAGGAACCGTTCAGGCCAGCGCCGTGCGCGCCGCGGCCAGATCCCAGCCCGCCCAGCCGCAGCTTTTGAAGAGCACCGGCCCGTCGGGTTTTTTCATGTCCTGGCGTATCACCTCGCCCAGGCTGGCGAAGCGGGCCACGTCCAGCCCGGCCTGCAGCAGGTCGCCGGCTTCGTGCACCGCGTCGGGGGTGTCGACCAGCACGCTGCCCTGGGCCGCGACGTACTGGCACAGCGCGGCGCTGAGTTCCACCATGGCCGGGGTGTAAGCGCCGACGGCGCTGATGAAGCCGTCGTCGCGCGGCAGGGCGCTGAGCACCACGCCACCGGCTGGCGTGCAGGTGGCGGCCAGCGGGCAATCGGCCAGCGCGGCGTCGGCATCCGGCACAACGCGGCCGTGCAGCCCCAGCGACTGCGCATGCTGGGCCAATGCCTGGGCGCTGGCGTGGCTGCGCGAGGTGATGCGGAACTCACGCACGCCCAGCCCCTGGGCAAAGGCTTCCATGTGCGCCACGCCCTGCACGCCGGCGCCGACGATGAGCATGGGCCCGCGTGTGTTGGGCGCCAGCCGCTGCGCGGCCAGGAGCGAGACAGCGGCCGTGCGCCTGGCCGTGACGGTGGGGCCGTCCAGCATCAGCCGGCGCCGGCCGCTGGCCACGTCAAATACCACCACGTCGCCCTGGATGGCGGGCAGGCCGCTGCCGGCATTGGCGGGGGTCAGGGTGATGAGCTTGGCGATCGCGGTACGGGCGTCCAGCGCCGGCATCACGAAGAGGGTTCCGCCGCCCGGCAGGGCCTGCACCACCCGCTGCGGGACCTGCACCGACTCGTCCTTGAGCAGGCGGGTGAGTTCGGTGACCAGCAATGGGTAAGGCAAGCGTGCCGCGGTCTGTCCGGCGTCCAGCGAGGTGGGATACGGGTGGAGCGTCATGCCTGCGATGGTAAGCGGGATGGCCCGCTGCGTGGTGGATGGGGGCCGGTATGCAACGGATGCAACAAGAAGTTTTTATCCTACAAGGGGACGGGCAAGGCGCCGAATGGCCTATTGCAACGCCGGCCTAGCATGGTGTAACCCAAAGGGAGGTTGCCATGTTCTCTGAGCATTTGAGGAAATTCGATGAACTGCCCTACAAGACGCTGCTGGCGGTGGCGGCGGGGCTGGTGATTGTGTGCCAATTGGCCGCGATGGCCTTTGTGGCCGATGCGCAGGTCGCCAAAGCCAAACTGCGCGACGACCAGCGCCGGGCTGAGCTCACGGCAATTGCGCATTGCATGGAAACCCGCGCGGGCTCCGCACGCAACAGTTGTATCGAGCAGGCCCGGGTGACTGCCGCGGCATCGGCTCCGCTGGCCGCTGAGGCCACGTCCAAGGCGCCGGTGTTTGCCGAGGCTACCGCTTCCACCGGCGGCGTGATGCCGGCTCGGCAGATGAATCCACCGCAGGGTTTCATGGCCGCGTCATTTGCCGTTCGATAGAGCTTGGCGAGCGTTTGTCAGGCTCGCGTAGGGACGGCACAGGTAGCATGAGCGTGATGCAAGCGCCGCTTCCTCCTCCACGCCATCTTTCGCGCCCTTTTTCGCGGCTTTACCAGCCGCGCAACCCGCTCTTCTGGCTGATGCTCACGCTCAACAGCCTGTCACCGCTGCTGGCCTGGGTGGTGCACAACCGTCCGCTCAACGCATGGGCCACGCTGCTGCTCACCGGCTTTGCGCTGGGCAATGCCATCCTCGGCACTTTTTTGCTGTGGCGGCTTCTGCGTGACGAACCCGCCGGGCCCGTCTCCGACGGCAAAACCGGACAAAACGCTAGCTGACCGCGCCTGCACCCTTGGCAATGTCCCGCGGCGTGGCCAGCGCGGTCGCCACCGCCAGCCGCAGCCCGCGCACGATTTCCTCCAGCGGCATGCTGGGCGCGCCTTGCTCGGGCAAATAAGGCACATGGATAAAACCGCCGCGCGTGCGTTTGAAGCCGCGCTTGGTGGCCAGCACATGCATCAGCGCATAAAACACGTGGTTGCAGACAAATGTGCCCGCCGTCTGCGACACCTCGGCCGCCACACCCGCGGCTTGCAGCGCCTGCAGCATGGCCTTGATGGGCAGGCTGCTGAAATAGGCCGCCGGCCCGCCGGCCACCACCGCTGTGTCCACGGGCTGCGCGCCCTTGTTGTCGGGGATCCGCGCGTCGTTGACGTTGATGGCGATGCGCTCCAGCGACATCGCGCCGCGCCCGCCGGCCTGGCCGACGCAAATCACCAGCGCCGGTTTGTGCAGCGTGAGCAGCCGTGTGAGCTCATTGATGGAGGCCTGGAACACCGTAGGCAGCTGCGCCGCCACCACGAGGTGGCCGGCGATGCGTTTGCCGTGCAATGTGCGTACAGCCTGCCAGCTGGGGTTGACGGGCTGGCTGCTGTGGCCAGTGTCGCCAAAGGGGTCAAAGCCGGTCAGCAGCACGCGGGGCAGGGACGCGGAGGACGCTGCGGAAGTGGAGGAGGGCAAAGGCATCCGGCCATTGTGAGCGAAGCCGGCTTTTTGGCTACCATGGCCTGATGAATACCCCCTCGCATCCGGACATTCCCGCGCTGGTCGCCGACCTGGCCCGCGCCCGCCTTGAAGCCCGGCCGCTGCCCTGGCCCGCCGAAGTGCCTGCCGATGTGCCGTTGGCCTATGCCGCCGCGCTGGCCGTGCGCGCCGCGCGCAGTGCCGGGGGCGACCATCCTGTTGGCTACAAGGTCGGCTTTACCAACCGCACGATCTGGCCGCGCTACGAGGTCTACGGCCCCATCTGGGGCACGGTATGGCGCAGCAGCCTGGCGCAGGTCGCTGCCGCCGCGCCGAATGGGGGGGTGCTCTCGCTCAAGGGCTTGTGCGAGCCGCGCATAGAGCCCGAGATTGTGTTCGGCCTGCGCGAGGCGCCGCCGCCCGGCTGCACAGCCTCGCAACTGGTGGCGGCGATTGACTGGGTGGCCCACGGCTATGAAATCGTGCACACGCATTTTCCGGGCTGGAAGTTCAGCGCCGCGCAGGCCGTGGCCGACGGCGGCCTGCACGGCCGGCTGCTGGTGGGCCATACGGTGGCGCTGCCGGCCACAACGGAACCCGAGGCGCTGATGGAAGCGCTGGCGGGCTTGCGGCTCAGGCTTTACGCCGACGGCGTGCTCAAGGACGAGGGCGTGGGCGCCAATGTGCTGGACGGCCCGGTGCAGGCCTTGCTGCATTTTGTGCAGGAGCTGCGCGCCACGCCGGGCGCACCGGCCTTGCGCGCCAACGACGTCATTACCACCGGCACGCTGACCGACGCCTGGCCGGTACAGGCGGGGCAAACCTGGCATACCGAAATCGAGGCGGCCGGGCCGGTGGCCGGCGCGCTCAAGGGGCTGAGGGTTCAGTTCGAATAACCGAACAACTACTTCTTGATCACGGCGCCGGTTTCGCTGTCGAACTTCACCACGCGAACCTGGCCGTTCTGGCCCGGGAAGTCGTCGAACACCGCGCGCACCAGGTAGGGTACGACCAGCGGCAGGTCGCCGCTGCCGCCTTCGTAAACGGCGCGCGACTCGAACACCGTGCGCGGCGGCTTGCCGGCCGGCGTTCCCTGGGTGTCGAGCAGCCGCAGGCGCAGGCTGTTGGTGTAGACCGTCACGCTGACCGGCCGGTCGCCCACGTAGCGCGGCCCAAACGGATCGGGCACCCAGCCGCCGCCGTAGAGCCGGCCCGCCGCATCGCGGTAGGGCGGCATGAACACCATGTTGTCCTGGTAAACCGGCTGCAGCCAGGTTTTTTCCTCGCTGCGGCTGCTGGTCGCCACGTCGACCTGCAGGCGCCCGACCTGGCCGTCGCCCGCGCGTTTGAGGCCGCGTTTTTCAAGCTCGGCCTGCACATAGCCTTCGTAGGTGGCTTGCTCCAGCTGCCGCGTGGCGTCTACCGGCGTGATGTAGCTGAAGGTGCTGCCCGCCGCGTCGGCGGGCCACTGGTTGAAGCTGGTCACACGCGTGGTGATGGGGCTGGCGCAGGCCGTGAGCAAGGCGGCCAGCAGCAGCGCCAGGGCCAGGCGCGGCGAACGAAGCAATGCAGGCAACACGGCGCCGGCGCTGCGCTGCGGGCCGGGTCCTGTGGGCGAGGAAAGGGCAAAAGTGTTCATGAGAAATGGATACACCCGAGTTCAATTTTGTTCCGCGGCGCAGGGCCGCTCAAGTAAAGTCGGCGCATGCGCTGACACGCGCCCGGGACTGGGGGCGATTCGCGCCTGGCGGACTCAGGGCAGTATTGCACGGTACAAGGGGAACAGCATGAAGTGGGAAGGCAATCGCGAATCCGACAACGTGGAAGACCGCCGCGATGACGGTGGCGGCGGGGGCGGCGGCTTTGGCTTCGGCGGCCGCAGCATAGGCATAGGCACCATCGTGGTGGCGCTGGTCGGTGGCTGGATCTTCGGCGTCAACCCGCTGACCATCCTGGGGCTGCTCAGCGGCGGCGGCCCGCCTGCCCAGGTGCAGCAGCAGGGCCCGGCCCACAAGCCACCGGCCGACGATCGCATGGCCAAATTTGTCTCCACCGTGCTGGCCGACACCGAAGACGTCTGGACCGACGTGTTTGCCAAGGGCGGCGCGACCTACCAAAAACCCCGGCTGGTGCTGTTCCGCGGCGCCACCCAAACCGCCTGCGGCCAGGGCCAGGCCGCCATGGGTCCGTTTTACTGTCCGGGCGACCAGAAGGTTTACATCGACCTTGGTTTTTACGAAACCCTGCGCAGCCGCCTGGGCGCGCCCGGCGACTTCGCCCAGGCTTACGTGATCGCGCATGAGGTGGGCCACCATGTGCAGAACCTGCTGGGCATCAGCGCCAAGATGGACCAGATGCGCGGCCGCGTGAGCAAGACCGAATACAACGCCCTGAGCGTGCGGCTGGAGCTGCAGGCCGACTGCTTTGCCGGGGTCTGGGCGCACAACGCGCAGAACGCCCGCCAGATCCTGGAGCAGGGCGACGTCGAGGAAGCCATGAACGCGGCCGCCAAGATCGGCGACGACGCCCTGCAGCGCGCCGGCGGCGGTGCGGTGGTGCCCGAAAGCTTCACCCACGGCACCAGCGCCCAGCGCCAGCGCTGGTTTGACACCGGTTTCAAGACCGGCAGCGTCAAGGCCTGCGACACCTTCAGCGCCCGGAATTTATAGCCTGTCTGGCTGAATTCATTGACTGATCTGAATTGTTGGCTATAAGATTGATAGCAATATGCCACCGCAAGCAGTCCGGGTACCGGGGCTGCGGCAGGCCCTGAAACCGTAAATCACCGGCAAAACCAGCCAATTGGCCCAAAGTGCGACAATACGGGGCTGAGGAAGCCCTGCACAAGCCCTGCCGCGCGGTCGACATCGCGCGGACCCGGGCGGTCTGCGGTGTTACCTTTCCCGCCAACGGCTGTGCTGTTGGCCGCACGCGCGCCCAGGCAACCCCATCCCCCGATACGCGCGCTACCACCGACAGAGATACCCGCAAGCGTTACGCAGAGCTTTCTTATGACATCCTCTTTTTCGAATCTTTCGCTGGCCGAACCGCTGGCCCGCGCCGTCGCCGAAATGGGCTACGAGACCATGACCCCCATCCAGGAGCAGGCCATTCCGGTCGTGCTGCAGGGCAAGGACGTCATGGGCGCCGCGCAGACCGGCACCGGCAAGACCGCCGCCTTCTCGCTGCCGCTGCTGCAGCGCATGATGAAGCACGAAAACCCCTCGACTTCGCCCGCGCGCCACCCGGTGCGCGCCCTGGTGCTGCTGCCCACGCGCGAACTCGCGGTGCAGGTGGCCCAGCAGGTCGAGCTGTACGCCAAGTACACCAACCTGCGCAGCACGGTGGTGTTCGGCGGCATGGACATGAAGCCGCAGACGGCCGAGCTCAAAAAAGGCGTGGAAGTGCTGGTGGCCACCCCGGGCCGCCTGCTGGACCACATCGAAGCCAAGAACGCGGTGCTCAACCAGGTTGAGTACGTGGTGCTGGACGAAGCCGACCGCATGCTGGACATCGGCTTTTTGCCCGACCTGCAGCGCATCCTGAGCTACCTGCCCAAGCAGCGCATCACCTTGCTGTTCTCGGCCACCTTCTCGCCCGAAATCAAGCGCCTGGCCTCCAGCTACCTGCAGGACCCGGTCACCATCGAGGTGGCGCGCTCCAATGCCACGGCCTCCACCGTCGAGCAGCATTTCTACAGCGTGGGCGCCGACGACAAGCGCCGCGCACTGCACCAGATCCTCAAAGAGCGCGGCATGAAGCAGGCCTTTGTGTTCGTCAACAGCAAGCTGGGCTGCGCGCGCCTGGCCCGCTCGCTGGAGCGCGAGGGCTTGAAGACCGCCGCCCTGCACGGCGACAAGAGCCAGGACGAGCGCCTCAAGGCGCTGGAAGCCTTCAAAAAGGGCGAGGTCGATCTGCTGGTCTGCACCGACGTGGCCGCCCGCGGCCTGGACATCAAGGACGTGCCGGCGGTGTTCAATTTCGACGTGCCCTTCAACGCCGAAGACTATGTGCACCGCATAGGCCGCACCGGCCGCGCCGGCGCCTCGGGCCTGGCCGTGAGTTTTGTGGCCAGCAGCGACAACCGCCTGGTGGCCGACATCGAAAAGCTGATCAAGACCAAGATCGAGCTGGAGCCCCTGGAGTTCGAGGAAGACCGCCCGCGCATCAAGGAGCAGGGCCGCATCAACGACGGCCGCCGCATGTACCGCGAAGGCGAGGACGGCGGCAGCCCGCGCGAGGCACGCCAACCCCGCGAGCGCCGCGAATACACGCCGCATCGCCAGCCGGCCGCGCAACGCGACCCTTTCTTCGACCAGCCCTACGAGCCAACGGCCGCACCCGACGCCCAGCCCGCCTGGGAAGCCGCCGCCAAGGCCGCGCCTGCGCGCAGCGGCGTCTCGGCCAACATCAAGCCCAAGAAGAAAGTCGCCGCGCTGTTCAAGACCCAGTCCACGGCCTGAGCCGCGGCTTGAAAGCCGCTCTGCCGTCGGTTAGCGCCTACGGCCGGTAGGGGGGCTGTCCGGTGCGGGCCGCGCGGCCCGCCTTTTACGCTGTCCCCATGATGGCGAATTCCGATCCCGACTTGAAGCCCGCACCATCAGCGGTTTTCGGGCTTCCCGCGCTCCCGCAAAGCATCCTCGCAATCTTTCGCCCCTTGTGGCGCGCCGTCGACCACTGGATTGACGCCGGCGGCATGCGCATGAGCGCGGCCATGTCTTTTTACGGCATCCTGAGCCTGGCGCCACTGCTGGTCCTGCTGGTCGCCGTGCTCGGCTGGTGGCTGGACCGCGCCTATCTCGAAACCAGCCTGGTCGACCAGATCCGCAGCGTCATAGGGGCGCAGGGCGCCCAGGTGGTGCAGCAGGCGATGTCCAGCGCGCAGGCGCCTTCGGAAGGCATTACGGCTTCGCTGTTTGCCTTTGCGCTGCTCCTGTCGGGGGCGACGGGCGTGTTCGCGGAGTTGCAGGATGCATTTGAGCGCCTGTGGCGGCAAGGCAGCGGCGAAGTGCCGCAGCAGAAATGGTGGCACGGCGCTTCCCTGCGCCTGCGCGGGGTCGCCTACATCCTGGCGTTTGGGTTCCTGCTGCTGGTCTCGCTGGCGATCTCGACCTTTTTAAGCCTGCTGTCGGGCTGGGCGGGCAGCTACCTGCCGGTCGAAAAACTCGCCTGGGTGCTCAATGAACTCGTGTCTTTCGGTTTTTGCGTTGCATTGTTTGTGGCCCTCATGAAGATGAGTGTGGGCCCCAAACCCGCTTTACGCTATCTGGTGATGGGGTCAGCCGCGGGGGCCATCCTCTTTGCGGTCGGCAAGCACCTGATGGCCTTTTATCTCTCCACCGCCGCCGTGGTGTCGGCCTATGGCGCGGCCGGCTCACTGGTGGTGATCCTGATGTGGATCTACTTTTCTTCGGCCGTGCTGCTGCTGTCCGCCAGCGTGGCGCGCGCCTGGGCCGACGAGGCCTGCCGGGGCCGGCCCATCTCAGCCTGACTTGCCGGCCTTGCCCGGTTTTTGCGCCTGTTCGCAGGGCACGGCGATCAGTTCAAACGTTCCGGCTTCCGCTCCCAGTTTCGCCGCCGTCAGGCAGCCGCCCCATACGCAGCCGGTGTCCAGCGGCAAGGTGTTGTTGCGCAGGCGCGGCGTGCGGCCGTCCTTAGCCAGGGTGGACCAATGGCCGAAAGCCATCGGCGTCCCGGCCGTCTGCCGCCCGGGCACGTCAAACCAGGGTAAATAGCCGGCCGGCGCGCCGTCGGCGCTTTCCGTGCTGCCGAATTCCATCAGGCCTTCGGGCGTGCAAAAGCGCAGGCGCGTGAGCGCGTTCACCACCACACGCAGCCGGTCGGCGCCCTGCAGGCCGTCACTCCAATGGTCCGGCGTGTTGCCGTACATGGCGCCGAAGAAGCCTTTAAGGTCGCCCCCCCGCAGCACCTGCYCGACCTCGGCCGCCAGCGCCATGGTTTGCGCTACCGTCCACTTCGGCAGCACGCCCGCATGCACCATCAGCCAGCCGTGGCGCTGCAGCGCCATGGCGCGGTGGCGCAGCCAGTCCATGAGCGTTTCGCTGTCCGGTGCCTGCAGGATGTCCTGCACCGTGTCCTTGCGGCCCGGGGGACGCGCCCCCTGCCACAGCGCGAGCAAATGCAGGTCGTGGTTGCCCAGCAGGCACTGTGCGGCGTCGCCCAGCGCCGACAGGCGGCGCAGCACCTTGAGCGATTCAGGGCCGCGGTTGACCAGGTCGCCGAGGATGTAAAGCGTGTCGCGGCTGGGCGAAAAAGCTATCTTCTCCAGCAGCCGCTCCAGGGGGGCGTCGCAACCCTGCAGGTCGCCGATACAGTACATTGACATGTGTTTATTTTGCGCCAGGCCTCTCCTAAACTATGGATTTCTTGCTGATTGCTTTTTTGACGCTGCTCAACGGCGTATTCGCCATGTCGGAAATGGCCCTCGCCTCCAGCCGCAAGGCCAGGCTCACGGCCATGGGGGAATCGGGTGACAAGGGCGCGCAGGCAGCGCTGGGCCTGCTCGACAACCCCACGCAGTTTCTGTCGTCGGTGCAGGTGGGCATCACCTCCATCGGTATGCTCAACGGCATCATCGGCGAGGCCGCTTTCAGCGACGGCCTGGCGGCGTGGATCCAGACCTTCGGCGCCCCGCAGCGCGCCTCCCAGATCACCGCCACCGCGCTGGTGGTGACCGTCATCACCTTCATCACCATTGTGTTCGGCGAACTGGTGCCCAAACGCATAGGCCAGCTTTACCCCGAAACCGTCGCGCGCCTGGTGTCGCGGCCCATGATGTGGGTGGCCACGGGCTTCAAGCCCTTTGTCCGGCTGCTGTCCATCAGCACGCTGGCGGTGCTCAAGCTGCTGCGCATCGACAACACGGCCGGCCGTGCCGTGACCGAGGAGGAAATCGCCGCCAGCCTGGAAGAAGGCGTTGACGCCGGCCTGATCGAGGAACACGAGCATCAGATGGTCCAGAACGTCTTCCTGCTCGACGACCGGCTGCTGACCTCCCTGATGCTGCCGCGCTCCGACATCGAATGGCTGGACGCCTCCGACACCGTGGCCCAGGCCATTGCCAAGGCCGGCGCCACCGGCCATTCCTGGTACCCGGTATGCCGCGGCAGCCTGGACGACGTGGTGGGCGTGGTCAACGTGGCCAAGCTGCTTGCGCTGCGCGGCCAGATCCAGCCGGCCCCCTCGGGCGAGGGGCCAAGCCAGGGCCCAGGCGCCGTGCCCTCGGTGGCCGACCGCATAGGCGCGTACGCGGTGCCGGCGGTTTTTGTGCCGGAAACCCTCACCGGCATGGAACTGCTCGAGCAGTTCCGCGCGCGCTCCACCCGCATGGTGTTTGTGGTCGACGAATACGGCGTGGTGCAGGGCTTGATGACGCCCATGGACATGCTCGAAGCCATCACCGGCGAGCTGCAGCCCGGCGCCCAGGTGGACGCCTGGGCCACCGAGCGCGAGGACGGCAGCTGGCTGATCGACGGCGTCATGCCCGTGGCCGAACTCAAGGCCAGGCTGGACATCAAGGAACTGCCCGATGAAGGCAAGGGCCGCTACAACACCGTCGCCGGCCTGCTGCAAAGCGTCTCGGGCCGCCTGCTCAAAACGGCGGAGGTCGTCGAATGCGCGGGCTGGCGCTTTGAGGTGCTGGACCTGGACGGCAAGCGCATCGACAAGGTGCTGGCCAGCGCGTTGCCCGAGTCTGAACCCTCAGAACTGTAAATTTTGTATCGGTGCTTTCTGGACGCTTACTGGGGTATGTCCGAATAAGGTTCTCATTTTTGACGCATCGTCGCAAAATGAGACGCGCCAACAACACCCAAGTACGTAAATGGTTGTAACTCAAGGGTGCTGTGTTTAAACTGAATAAAAAGTTAAGGCACACATGTTTGATGTTTTCGTGTTGGCGCTCACGGCGACGGCACTGTCAGGGATGGCAACGGGGGCGGCTTGCCATCACGGCTGGCTGGCGCGCGCCGCGCGCAAAAAAAGGCGCATTCCCAACCAATGGCATTTGCAGCCCAGGCCCTTGCTGCTCGATACCGAGCAGGAAGTCTGGCATTGGCTGCAGCGCGCGTTTTTCGACCATCACGTCGTGGTCAAGGTCCCCGTCATCCGTTTTGTCTCGCCGCGCAATGAGGCCGAAGGCCAGCGTTCCTTCGAACTGCTTAAAAACGTCTACTGCAGCTTCACCGTCTGCGCCGCCGACGGCACCGTCATCGGCTGCCTCGACGTGCCCGGTCCGCACGGCCTGAGGGCCAGCAGCCGCGACCTCAAGCGCAAACTGTTTGCCGAATGCGGCATCGCCTATGCCGTGGTGCGCGCCGGCAACCTTCCCACGCTCGAAGACGTGCGCGCCGCTTTCCTCGGTGAAATCGATTTGTCGGACGACGAGGAACCGTCCTCGTCCGCCGTGCTCGGCGAGCCGCCCATGGCCCTGCCGCTGGAAGCCGAGGCCGACGCCCTGGCCACCGTGCCCGACACCATGCGCTCCGCCGACGGCAGTGCCCTGGTTGCCGAGGCGCCGCCGGTAAGCTCTTTGAAGCCGGTGGAGCAAGCCGCCCAGGTAGACCTGGCCGCCATCACCGCCGCCCGCAGCAGCCTGCGCGCCAAGCTCGAACGCAACCGCAAGATCCGCTTCACCAACTTCGACCCGCTCAGCACCGGCTCCGGCATTGTTCACGACAATGCCGACCACCAGTTCGCGGTGCAGTGGGAAGACTCCTTCATCACGCCCGAAGACGCCCCGCCGCCTGCCGGCGCCTGAATACGAACAAGCCCGGGGCGCGGACTCAGTTCGCCTTGGCGGAATCAAACAGCGTTTTGATTTCCGCCGGCATGGCCGTGAAAGGCGGCTTGCCGCCCGGCTTGGCCGGCTTTAAAAACCACTGGTCATACCAGCCCTGCGCTGCGCCGCTGCGCATGGACTCCTTGACCGAGGCATTCACCAGCGCCCCCATGGCCGCGTCGCCCTTGCGGTAGGCAATGGCAATGGTCTCCACCGAGAGCCGCTCCGGCAGGATGGTGTAGTTGCCCGCGTCAGACTGGCTGGCAAGCTGCGCCGCCAGCAAGGCGCCGTCGCGCGCATAACCGGCCGCCCAGCCCAGCTGCAGCTGGCCCAATGCAGCGTCGGGATTCACCGCCTTGGCCTGCTGCCAATTCAGCGCGTGCGTCTTCGCAAAACGCTCCATCGCCGGGATCGCAGTGCTGCCGTCAATGCCCACAATGCTTTTGCCCTTCAACTGCTCCAGCGTGCTGATCATGTCCTTGTTGCGCACCGCCACCTGGACCGCATCGACAAAAATCGGCGTCGAAAAATCCATGCGTGCGCGACGTTCCGGCGTATCGGTCACGCTTTCGCACAGCAAGTCCACACTGCCTTCCGTCAGCAGGCGCACCCGCGCGTCCACTTCGGTTTCGATATAACGCACCGGCAGGTTCTTGTTGCCCGCCGCCTGGCGCAGCTGCTCAATGATGGGCTTGCAAAACTCGATGCTGTAGCCCACCGGCTTGCCCGGTGCTTCGTTCAACGAGAAAGGCGCCGCAAGCACCCGGTAACCCACATTGATCTGCCCGCGGCTTTTGATTTTCTCCAGCGTGGCCTGGGCGGATGCCCCTTGCGGCAGGGCGACGGCCAGCAGGGCCACGGCGGCCGGCAACAGCGTTTGAATCGGTGTCTTCATCAGAACCTCCCGTTGTTCGCTCCCATTCTTAGGCAAAGGCCCTGAATACGCAACGCCGCCAGGGCAGGGCTTCCCCGGGTACGACCAAGGTACTCATTGTTCGTGGCCGTCGCTGCGTGATGGCGTAAAAAAGCCCCTGGTTCGCAAGAACAGGGGCTTTCCAGGGGGCCGCGAGGATAAACCGGGCTCCTCCAGCCTTGCCGGGCGCGGTATCCGGGGTTTAGCGCACGATGCAATCCACTGCGGGCCTGGCACCGGTCGACGAGCCGGTGGGCGAGGTCGACTGGTTGAACGCCGGCGGCAGCGCGAATGGGAGCCCCGGGTTTTTCGGCACCATGGCAGGCACCTGCATAGGCGAGGCGGTGTAGCCAAACTGGCCGGCCGCGAAATTCGTGGTGCCGGCCGGGTTGGTGACCTTGATCAAACCGTCCAGCACGGCCACATACAGCCCCGGCGCGCGCGCACCGGTGGGCGAGGGTATGGCCGGGACATTGGACTGCGCCAGGGCTGCAGTGGAGGCCAGCATGGCCAGCAAGGCCAGCGGGATCGAAATGAAATTTTTCATGGGGTCTCCTGCGGTATTGGATAGGGGAGTGTCAGGGGATTTGCTCGGGCGGCCTTATGGCTATCTGAGCGAAACCTCCATGCTGGCGCTGCCCTGCAGATTGCCCGCGGGCGTGATGATCACGGTGGCATCCTGGCTGCGTTTGCCCAATGCGCCGGCCGTGCTGCTGAAGCCGCCCTGCGTCAACTCCAGTTCGACCTTGTCGAGTTCGGGCTTGCCCGCGTCGTAGCGGTAGCGCGTCAGCACCAGCAGGGACTCGGGCTGCAGCACCATGGCCGCGCCGTCCACAAACTCCAGGCGGCCGAAGGTATTGCGCCCGGTGGTGATGGTGTCGCCCTGGCGCAGCGGCGAGTTCTCGGCCAGCACCCGGCTGCGGCCCTCGGCGCTTTTGGCCACCATCAGGCCCGAGACCTTGGTGACGGTGCCCACCACCTGGGCTTGCGCCAGCGGGGCCAGCCCCAGCAGCGCCATCGCTAGCGCCAATGCGGGGAGCAAGCGGATAAAAAGTGTTGGCTGCTTCATGTCATGCGCCTCAGTTGCAGAAGGTTTTTGGCGGTGGCGGTTCTATTTTGGTAGCGGTTTTAACGATCATCTGATCCTCTTTTTTATCGCTCTTTTTCGCGTCATCGCCGGACGCCGACGAGGTTCCCGAGCTGCCGGCCGCCGGGATGGAGACCGGCATGGCGGCGACCTGTTCGGGGGTGGATTCACTCTCGGTAAAAAACAGCGCTCCGCCGGTAGAGGACGGTCTGAGGATGATGTTCGACGCCGTGGTGGCCGCCGTGGTGGCGGGCTGGATCGCGACCGCGACAGGGATGGCGGCCGACAGTACCTGGCAGAGCACTGAATTCGGCGAGATCGAGCAGATGCTCGCTGAGGAAGCGGTTGTCGTGATGCGGGCAGCGGTGCCTGAGCCGGGGTAGCTGACGGCCAGGTTCGCCGTGCCGTTGCCGGAGGTGATGTTGGGTGCATCGACCACACTGAAACTGCCGCTGCCCGAACCCGTTGCCGTCACAACGTTGTAGGTCGAATCGGCAGGCGGCACAAAGCCGTTGAGCCCGCGGACGTTGAGCTTGCCGTTCAGGCTGGCGGTGTTGTTGATGGCGAGCCTGTCAAAGCTGTCGGTACCCGCCAGTTTGATGTTGAGCACCCCGGTGCTGCCCTGCGCGTACTTGCCCTGGACGAACAGCGTGCCGACGGATCCTGCCGTGCCCGGTGACACGGTACCGTTGTTCAGCAGCGTCCCGGTGCCGCCCAGCGCCAGGGTGCCGGCACCGGCCAGCGTGCCGCCGGCCTGCACATTCACGCCCGAGGCGTTGATGATCGAGCCGCCCGCCAGCGTCGTCGTGCCGCCCGCGATATTGAGCGTGCCGTTGCCGATGCCCCCGCTTTGCGACACCGTGAGCGCGCCGCCGTTCAGCGCCAGGTCGGCATTGAGCTGCACCGCGTGGTTGTCGGCCGGGTAGTTGTTCAGGTAGTTGCTGTTCAGGTTCAGGTCCAGCTTGTTCGACGTGCTGGTGATGGGCGCGTTGATGACGATGTTGTTGTTGGCGTTCAGCGTCAGCGCCGCATCGCCCCCGGCGGTCTTGTTGATGGCGGCCGACACCGTGATGTCGCCGTGCACCATGTCCAGGGCGGGGTTGCCCGTGCCCGTGGTGACGCTCACATTCGTGCCGGCATCGAGCTGGGCAACAATGGTCGCCGCGTTGATATGGGCACCGGTCTCATTGGACACAATCGCATTGGTGCCCAGGACGCCGCCGTCCGGCCCGGCCGCCACGATCTCGATGCTGAACGGGTCGATATGCCATTCGCCGCCCCGGCCGACTGTCGGCACGTTCACCACGTCGAGTGAACGATGGCCCGAGGTGTCCACATAACCGCCGCGGCCCGAACTGCCCGTGGCCGACACCTGGCCGTCTATGGACGCCGCGTTCTCGGCAATCAGCACCACATTGCCGCCCGTCGTGCCGTTGGCGCTGATGTTCGACGTGGCCGAGGTCCTGACATCGCCCGAAGCGCGCAGGAAAATCCGGCCCCCTTCACGCACCGCGCTGGACGCGCTGATCGTGCCGCTGTTGCTCACCAGCCCCGCGGCCAGGCCTATGCGCCCGGCTTCGGCCGTGATCTGGCCCATGTTCCGGGCTTCACCCGGCGTGCCGGTGATGGCGACGGAAACGCCCGGCGTCGCCGTATCCACCAGTTGCACGGTTTGCCCCGCCGCCAGCAGCACCTCGCCCTGGGGCGCATTCAGGCTGCCGGTGTTGGCGACATTGGCGCCGACGAGGTAAATGCTGCCGCCACTGGCCGCATTGATAGTGCCCGCGTTGCGCACCTCGCCCGTCGTGCCCGTGCCCTTGAAGTTCATGCGGCCGGCCAGGAAATCACTGTCGCTGACGTTCAGCGAACTCGCAATAAACCGCGCCACGTCGATGCGCGCGCCCGGCCCCACCATGATGCCCGCCTGGTTGATCAGCCACAGGGCGCCGTCGGCCCTGATTTGCCCGTGGATCTGCGACGGGTCGCCGCCGTTGACGCGCGCCAGCAGCGCGGCGGAGCTGTTGATCTGGTGGATGTCGACCAGCGCGCCGGAGCCGACGTTGAAAGTCGCAAAATTCGCGATGGCCTGCTGGCTGGTCTGGTTGATGTTCAGCGTGTTGCCGTTTTTCGTGATCGCCGCGTTGCCCGAGGTGACGTTCCAGCCCGTGGGCAGGGTGCCGGCCGGCAAGCCCTGGGCAAAGGCCTGCGTGGCGCAGGCCACCCACAGGGCGCTGGCCAGCAGCGAAAGGCGAAGGGGGCCGGAATGCGATTGCATGGACATGGGCATGATGATGTACCTTGTGTTCATCAGAACGCCAGCGAGGCGCTCAGGTGGGCATTCCAGTCGCCCCGTTTTTCCGTGAGGGAGGTGCCCGCGTTGTTCACGCGCGCCAGATCCACGTTCAGGCTGAAGTCGCGGCTGAAGACATAACGCAGGCCCGCGCCCAGGCTGGACACCGTGACGCTGGCGGGTACGCCGCTGCTGCCCACCTTGTTGTTGCTGCCGTGGCCCGCGTCGATAAAAAACACACCGCGCAGCTGGCCCGGCAGCCCGACACGGCTGGCGAGCTCCGGCGTATACAGCTCGGCATTGGCCACAATGCCGCTGTCGGCCGCCACCGCCCGCTCCTGGAAGCCGCGCACCGTCGTAGCCCCGGCCAGGCCGAACTGCTCGCCCGCGAGCAGCGGTGTGTCGGTGTACTGGGCGCTGCCGGCCAGGCGCACCTGCCAGCCGTTGGCCAAGCCCTTGAAGAACGAGGCGCTGGCGCGTGCGGCCATGAAATCGTCACGCGTGCTTCGGTTGCCCGGCGTCAGGTAAGAGTAGCGGTCCGTGCGGCCGTCAATATTGGTATAGCGCTCGCCGCTCGCAATGTTGCGCGACAGGCCGACGCTGTAGCCCGACACCTGGTCAACACCCTCTTGCTGGCTGCTGTAGGTGACGCTCAGCGGCGTGGTGGTGTAAGGCACGCAGGAGGCAATCGGCGGTGTAGGCGGCGCAATGCTCACCGTGACCCCGCCCACTTCGCAGCGCGAGTCCACCAGCTTGTGGTCCAGGCCCAGCACCAGCTTGGCCGTGCTCTCACCGCTGCGGCCCAAAAAATGGTTCCAGCGCAGGCCGTACACATCGCCCTTGCCGGTAAAGCCCAGCAGGCCGCCCAGCACCGGCGAGCTGGCGGGCGAGTTGACGCTCGACTTGCCGTAAATAAAGTCCACGCTGTCGCCATACGCATACAGCGGGACGCGGTAGCCCACCGAATAGACATTCAGGTTCACGCCCGAAGGGCTGTCGGGCGAGGTGGTATAGGCCAGCGTGCCCACATGGTCGCGGTTAAACAGGTTGGCATGCTGCACGGCCACGCCGGTGCGCCAGCGGCCGCTGGACGGCGAGCCCGTGTTGTCCAGCGTGGTGATGATGCGCAGCGGCTTGTGGTCGTCGACCAGCACCTTGGCGTCTATGGTGCCCGGCTTGTCGCCCTCGGCCAGCGTCACGCCGACCTGCTTGGCCGGGCTTTCATTGGCCAGCTGTATCGATTCGGAAATCGCGCCCAGGCTGGGCGAGCGGCCCACCTGCAGCCGCACCAGGCTGGCGCGGATATTGGCTTCGTCGAAATGCTGGTTGCCCGTCACGGTGATCGAAGAAATCACGGTTTCCCGCACCAGCAGCTTCACCGCACCGCCGGCCAGTTCCTGCTCGGGCACCGACACCAGCACAGTGCTGTAACCCGCCTTGCGATAAGCCTGCTGCAAGGCTTCAACCGCGAGCTGGATATCGGCAAAGCCGCGCTGCGGGCCAGCCAGCGGGCCGACCACGCGTTCAACATCCGCCACGGGCAGCAGCGTATTGCCCTCAACCTGGAATCGCGTGATGTCAAAACGCTCATCGGCCGCGAGGGCCGTCGTGGCGGCAGCCATCGCCAGCATGCCGGTGAGGCCGCAACGGGCCAGGTGTTTGATCAAGCGGTTTCGGCTCATTTGTTCTTCGTCCACGGGAGGCGGTGGGCTGAACAAATGACTTGGAAAATGGAGCTCTCGGAAGGCTCTGTTCAGGGCGTTGTTTATCGTAACAGCGCGTAACTGAAAAATGGCGCTTTAACCCGCTAATTTACTTAGTGAACTCACCTATTGTTGTCTCGTCACCGCAGTTTTCAGGGAAGAGGAGGGTCTGCCGGCTTTGACCGTTGTTGGAGTTAGGGCCATTAACTTTCAATTTGCAGCGACGGTATTAGTGGTGCCGCTGACAGGGGGCGGCATGATCCCGGTGCCCGCATTAGCAAAATCGAGCCGAGCCTCTAAGGCAGCGCGTGTCAGACACGGCCACGACACTACTGACTCGATCCTGCATGTAGCGACCAGCCTGGGGTGAGGAATAACTTCGGAAACTACAAGGGTACTGACCGACCAGCTTGCCGGCGACATGTCAACGCCTCTCGATGGCGTCGATTACTTTTGAGATGATTTCACATGCCCGAAGAACTCCGTCAGCCTTCTTTGCGAGGTTTTCAATGCGCACATTTGCTTCAAAGCCACCGCCTTGACTACCGGTTCTGCGAACCG
Source organism: Polaromonas sp. P3_B1 (assembly GCF_056402935.1). Lineage (NCBI taxonomy): Bacteria > Pseudomonadati > Pseudomonadota > Betaproteobacteria > Burkholderiales > Comamonadaceae > Polaromonas > Polaromonas sp. P3_B1. The sequence continues at coordinate 513 of NZ_JBFUGK010000024.1, read as the reverse complement.
AGTGGTTCTGGGAGTAGCCCTGCAGGGCGGCATCAATTCTGTGATTAACCAACTGCCGCGCGTCCTGAGATTTCATACCTTCGAAGGCCAGATTATCAGGGTGAAAAGCCACGTCTAGCGCGACTTTGTCCTGGTTTTCCGTGGCGATGTAAATCGCAACTTCGGTGTTCCCAGATCTTGAGCGAAGCGTGGTCGCGGCCGGGGTCGGGAGCTCGCTAAAGTCACCGCAAACGGTGAACCGAAGGCAACGCATAAAGTGTCCAAGTGTTGAATTCCACTGAAGTCTGACCCGAGTTTTCCATCGAATATTGACCCACACTCTTTGTGAGCAGAAGGTGCTCACGATGTGGATAAGTTCTTGGTTTTCTCCTTTTTGGGCTGAGTCTGTGTGGATCTGCCTCAAAGTGCGCCGCTGTTTCCGCGATTTTGTTGCCTCGATGACCAACCAGGTGGCCAGCTTCTCGGCGTAGGGATCGAGCTTGCTTGCGGTTGCCCGCCTTTGGTAGCTGGGCT